>JAUWBX010000265.1 GCA_030609625.1 Phycisphaerae bacterium | reverse complement strand
ACGACTAAGCAGGTAGCATCCGAGCCTGTTGTTATGCCTATGGCCGCCCTGTGACGCGAACCGAGTTCAACGCCCCCGATACTGCCGGCCTCTGCCAAAGGCAACTGAACGCTGGCGGCAACTACTCTGTCGCCTCGTATTATAACAGCCATATCGTGAAGGGCTGTGCCAGGGTGGAATATGGTCCTCAGCAGGTCTGCCGTTACCTTGGCATCGATGCGAATGCCGGTCTCTATAAATTCGCCCAACGCCACCTGTTTTTCTATAACAATAATGGCTCCGATGCGGGCGGCCGAAAGTACAGTTACAGCGGTAACTAATTCTTCTACGGTTCTTGAGAGCTGGTGTAACGAGCCTGCCCAGAAGCGAGGCTGGCCAAGACGTATAAGCACTCTTCGAATCTCCGGCTGGAATGCGGCAACGGCAATAACCAAAATACCAATTAAAAAACCCTTGTAAAGGTATCGAAGCCGAGCGAAATCAAACTGACGGACGAGCAAATAGGAGATGAGCACCCCGATAACAAGAATGAGTATTACGCCGCGGAACAATCGCTCTCCGCGAGTGCCTTCGAGGAAGTCCACAATCCAGTAAACCACCAGGCCGATAAGAATCAGCTCAATGCCAACAACCCACCAATCATTGTTATTGGCCACGCGGCGGAAATAATCGACGAGCATTTCCATTTTACAACACTTATAAAATCAAACAACCCAGTCCTAATTACCAGACAACCCTTTTTCAGTCAAACTGTATTTCTATTGTTTGAACGGCACAAAAATACCCCTGACCTTTTACTTAATTATAGCTGCCGCCGAGATTGTTGTCAACCCTCTCAGAAATTTCTTTGCGTCTATTAGCAGAATATTTGGCATTTGCAGGGCCTCTAATACTTGACTATTTGCTATTTATTATTTATTATTAACCTCGATTTCTCGTTTTTTCAATAGCCAATATCGGGAATCCCGACCCATTGGGAGTCAATATTAAATAGGAAATTCAAGGGGGTAAGCTATGAAACGTAGTAGAATCGGCAGAGTCATGCAGATATTAACAACGTTGCAGGCGGGAAAAAGCTATGCCGTCAGTGATTTGTCGAAAATGTTCGGAACGAGCCGGCGGACAATCTTTCGCGATTTGAAAGAGCTTCAGGCTATCGGCGTGCCGTACCGCTACGACGCCAGGACCGGCGGCTATATGATAGAGCCGGAGTTTTTCCTGCCGCCGATAGATTTGACTCTGCAGGAGGCGATGAGTCTGCTTCTACTGGCCCACAAGGCAAGAGACCAGATACAATTGCCGTTCAAAAACGCAGCTCTTTTGGCCGCTCTTAAAATCGAGAACAATCTTCCCGCCAAAGTCAGGAAATATTGCGCTACAGCGCTGCAAAATGTCTCAACCAGGGCCAGCGCCCAGGCACCAATCCGGCATTCTGCAGGCCTTGACAAAACCTTCGCACAGTTACAGCAAGCTATCGTAAAGAAACGCAAAGTGGACCTCCGTTACCATTCGCTTTTCGAGGGGACAATTATTGACGTTGAGCTGTGTCCCTATCATCTGCTCTATAACAATCGGGCGTGGTATGTGCTGGGCCGTTCCAGTCTGCACAAAAGCGTTCGCACTTTCAAGCTTAATCGCATCAGGGAGCTAACAACTACGGAGAAATGCTTCGTGGACAGTGAAAATTTCGATGTGTACGATTATCTCGGCAAGGCCTGGTCAATGATACCGCAAGGCAGAATCTACAATATCAAGCTGTGCTTCCTGCCGAAAGTTGCAAATAACGTCGCAGAGGTACAATGGCACAGCACACAAAAAGTTGTTCGCAACAGTGACGGCTCAGCCACCGTAGAATTTCGCGTGGACGGCATCGGGGAAATCACCTGGTGGATACTCGGCTACGGCGACCAGGTCAAGGTACTCGCGCCAGAAGCGCTACGCAAAAAGGTACTCGAAGTCGCAAAAAATATGGTCAAACTTAACGAATAAGCAATAACGGGGATATGCACCCTTGCAATTGATGTTGGCCGTAATTTTCTTGCAAAATCGTCCGTGCAGGTATAAAGTGGGGCAATTTAAGGGACGAAAAGTTAAAAGTGCCTAAAGTGACAGCTTCGCTGTAACTTTAGCTCACTTTAGCTCACTTTAGGCACTTTTTACGCCAACGTAGCTCAACGGTAGAGCTCTGGTTTTGTAAACCAGGGGTTGTCGGTTCGATTCCGACCGTTGGCTTTCTAACCTCCTGGAAGACAAGCTGTTATACCAAGTCAAGTTAATTATTGCGCCCCATTGTCATTCCCGCGAGAGCGGGAATCCAGTTTGCCGTAACATGCAGTGAGAATAATACCTTAACCGCCATTACACTAAGCGCACTTACTAAGTTGACTTGGTATTACTTCACTTTTGGGTTTGTATAGGATTTTGCAGTTCCGCACAGCAGTGCACGGCCGGGAACACCAGACGAAAAAAAAGCCGGCTTATAAAAAACCGGCCTTTTTCACCCATATCAAAATATCAGCAGTCCTAAAATGCATACTTAACGCCCAAAGTAAACCAGGTCTCGTCCTTATCATCATTGACGGACTTATCCATTGTTACCTGGTGATAAACCGCCGGAGTAAGAGTTACATTCCCGGCCAGTTCAAAGTCCGTTGCGACACCGAAGACCAAATTCGACCAATCATGGTCCACATTCTGTCCGGCTGGGCCCACGCCATCGTTGTAAACAACTTCCGAGTGCAGTCTCAAAACCTGCTCGGGGACATCAGGCAGAAACCCCTCGATGGGTAAACCGTAATCGAGCATAAAGATATGCGCAAAACCAGAAGCAGTTCCACCGGAGGGAGACTTAGCTCCAGAAAATGAATCGCTTTCAGACGGCCATAGTTTGACGAGAACGTAAGTGGGGACCAAACCCTCTATTGGTAGAATCTTCGGACAGGAGAGTATTGCATGTGCTTCATGCAAACTAGCATTCGGAGCAGTTACACTTCCTTCTTTGGGTTGGTCAGGATAGTTGTAATAGACCCACCCAAGCCTAAATCGAGTGGCGTAGATTTCATCTTCAAAGAGACTAGTACCGTAGTACAACGTGTAGTCCCAGCGCTCGCCGTTTTCGAATTCGTCTGAGTTGGCCCTGTGGCCCATGGCGCTGATACCAAAGCCCGTGCCATACAAATCCAGAGTGACCGATGGCTGAATTGCGCTCTTATCGTCGTAAATATCGAAGCCGCGCCAGACATACTTACTCTGATAAGTAAGTTCGACCGTTCCATGCAGCTCGTCCTGGGCCTGCACCGGAACAGTTACCGCCATTAAAACAATGGCAGCCAACAACACTATCTGTTTCATAATAATCTCCTTCAAAAAACCGCATTTCTTAATAAAAACCCTGCTACAACTTTATATTCATAAACCCCATAAAAGACTTACCATTTGCCGCTTTTCCTTTATTCGGCGGGCATTGTGGGCAGCTCAGCCAGTGCCTCCTTTATCTTCTCCTCGGGATATTCGTAATCCTTAAGTTTGTCGCTAAAGTAGGCGTCATAAGCTGCCATATCAACATGCCCATGTCCACTATGGGCAATGAGTATAGTTTTTGCTTCACCGGATTCCTTGCACTTGAGGGCTTCATCAATTGCCACCTTAATGCAATGGTTCGTCTCAGGGGCGCTGATAATACCCTCAGCGCGAGCAAATGTTACGCCCGCCTCGAAGGTAGCAAGCTGGTGCTCAGCTCTGGCTTCAACCAACCCAAGTTTATGCAGGTGGCATATGATAGGTGCCATCCCGTGATAGCGCAGCCCACCGGCATGGACTGGCGGTGGAATAAAGCCATGTCCCAGCGTATACATCTTAATCAATGGAGTAAGCTTGGCTTCATCACCAAAGTCATAGGCGTATGGACCTCTGGTCACGGTAGGACAGCTTGCCGGCTCTACATTGATGATGCGCAGGTCTGGCTTTGTGCCATCAATTTTATCCTTGACGAAGGGCAAAAACAAGCCGGCGAAGTTTGAGCCACCACCAATACAACCTACAATAATATCGGGGTAGGCATCTGCCTTCTCCATCAGCTTTTTTGCCTCTAACCCATTGACGGTTTGATGCAGCAGCACGTGATTAAGCACGCTACCCAGGGCATAATGGGTGTCATCACGGGAAACGGCGTCCTCTACCGCCTCACTGATGGCAAGGCCCAGGCTGCCGGGGCAATCGGGGTCTTTTGCCAGCATATCTCGTCCTGCCTTTGTTTCGGTGCTGGGGCTCGGCACACAGTTAGCACCCCAGGTCTCCATCATTATGCGGCGATACGGTTTTTGGTGATAGCTGATGGCCACCATATAGACCTTAATCTCAAGGCCAAAGCAGGCCCCACCAAAGGATAACGCACTTCCCCACTGTCCAGCACCAGTTTCGGTAGCTATGCGCTTTATCCCCTCCTGCTTACTATAGTATGCTTGAGCTACGGCAGTATTGGGCTTGTGACTTCCAGGAGGACTTGTCCCCTCATATTTGTAGAAAATCTTAGCTGGCGTATCCAGAGCTTTCTCTAATCTGTGTGCCCGAAATAAGGTAGTAGGTCTCCATAACCTGTAAATGTCCCG
>JAUWBX010000310.1 GCA_030609625.1 Phycisphaerae bacterium | reverse complement strand
ACTGATAACCGTGGCGGTTTCGATGAGCGTCCAGTGCTTATGGCCTTATCGGTTCTTTGGTTTCCCTATAGGTTCAGGCGGGGTGTTGGGCATCGGGGCGGCCCAGTTTCTGCGAAGCCATTTTGCGTCGTTGGGCACTTTCATATTAATTGCAGCTACCTGGATTGTCGGGTTTCTTCTACTGGCAGATACTTTTGTATTGGTGTTGTTAGGGTGGTTTGGTTTTGGACTCAGAAAAATAACAGGTGTAGTGGTACCGGCGTGGTCGGCGACAAAACGCTCCGCCATAGTCGGACAAGGGCTGAACGATATATGGCAGAAACTAAGTGTCAGGCAAAAGCCCTTGGTTCTCGGCAGTAAAACACTGAGATTGTCAGACATCGGCACGGTTAAACCGTTAGAGAATCCCGACAGGTCGGGAGTGAAACGATTAGACAATAACAAGCTGAGCCATCCGAGCGCCTCGGTATCCGAACGTTCGGTGGTTCAGCCGTCCTACGAGGATTATGAACTGCCGCCGTTGGAGCTGTTAGCTGAGCCGGAGTATAGTTTTTCTGCGGTGCAGGAAAAGGTCGTCAAGGCCAAAGCGATGGCTTTGGAGAGGCTGCTGTCGGAGTTTAATATCAATGCGCGTGTGGTTGCGGCCGAGACGGGCCCGGTCATAACAATGTTTGAGCTGGAGCTTGCAGCCGGCGTGAAGGTCAGTCAGATAGCGGCGCTGTCAAACGATATGGCCCGTGCGCTGGGTGTCGGTGCGGTCCGTGTTGTTGCCCCGCTGCCGGGTAAACATACGATAGGTATTGAGGTGCCAAACAGCGAAAAAGAAAAAGTTCGTATGAAGAGTATGATGGAATCAGCAGGCAGCAAACCGCGGAGGATGCAGATACCACTGTTTTTAGGCAAGGATTCTTCCGGAGAAGCACTTGTTTCAGACCTTACCAAGATGCCGCATTTGCTTATCGCCGGCACGACCGGTTCAGGCAAAAGTGTGTGTATAAACAGTATCATTACGGGTATATTGCTTACGAAACGGCCGGACAAAGTAAAGATGATTTTGATTGACCCTAAGATGGTCGAGATGACGGCATTCAATACTATTCCGCACCTGATGTGTCCGATAGTTACTGAGACCAAAACGGCTGTTCAGATACTTGAATGGGCCACTGTGAAGATGGATGAGCGTTATGCTCTGCTGTCCGAGGCAAAGGTCAAGAATGTTGCTGAGTATAACAGGCTCGGCGCCGAGGAGGTCATTAAGCGGTTTAATCCGAGCAGTGCCGAGGAAGAAGCGAAGATTCCAAAGAGACTACAGTATATTGTGATAGTAATCGATGAGCTTGCAGATTTGATGATGACGGCACCGAAGGAGATAGAAGCTTATATCGTTCGCCTTGCACAGAAGAGCCGGGCGGTCGGTATTCATATTGTTTTAGCTACTCAGCGACCCCAGGCGACGGTTGTTACCGGGCTGATAAAATCAAATATGCCGACGCGGATCGGCTTCCGCGTCGCAGCGAGGATGGACAGCCGAATTATCCTCGACCAGAACGGAGCGGAAACGCTGCTTGGTGAGGGTGACATGCTGTTTCTAAAACCCGGTACAAGTGACCTGATACGCGCTCAGGGAACTTTCGTCGATGAGACGGAGATAAAGCTAATTGTTAAGCATCTTAAGGATGTTGCCGAGCCGCAATTCCATCCTGAGCTGACTCGGCTCAAGAAGCTGGACGCCTCTGAAATGATACAAGACGAGCTGTTTGACGAGGCGGTCCGTATTGTTCTGGAAACCAAGCGCGGCAGCGTGTCGCTGCTTCAGCGAAGACTGAGTGTCGGCTATGCCAGGGCTTCACGCATAATCGAGATGATGGCCGGGGCGGGAATTCTCGGCGAGTATAAGGGCAGCCAGGCACGTGAAATAACGATGACGTTAGAGGAATATGAGCGTGTCCATGAGCAGATGGAGAGAGAGGAAGAGATGGAAGAATCGGAAAGTAAGAGCTCGTCAGAGCCGGCTTATGTAAGTGAGGGACAGCGCGAGTATATCTCGACGGACAATAACGAAAATTAGCTCGGTGCTCGATACTCAATGCCCGATACTCGATACTCGATGCCCGATGCTCGATACTCGATGCTTGATACTCGATACTCGATGCTTGATACTCGATACTCGATGCTTGATACTCGATACTCGATACTCGATACCCGATGCTTGATACTCGATGCTTGATACTCGATACTCGTTGCTCGTTGCTCGATGCTCGTAAAATGGTGATTGATTAGCCAATTGTCGGTTGACAGTTCGAGGCATTTCTATGAGAGTCAACGGTAAAATCGTAACCATCGGTCTTTGTCCGAGCTGGGACACGGTTTGCCGGTTCGAGGGCATCGATTGGGGCGAGCATAAGACGGTAAGCTCGGCCAGTTCTCGGCCGGCGGGTAAGGCGTTAAACATTTCGCAAGCTCTGGCGTGGATGGGCCAGAAAAACATTGCAGCCGGCCTGTGGGGCCGGGATGATTTCGAGCAGATGCTGAGAGCTATGTCCGCCCTTGGCGGATTGAGAGGGCTGGTTAAGGTTAAAATGACTGCGGTTGACGGTGGTACCCGACGAAATATAACCGTTGTCGATACGGCCAATAACAGAGAGATGCATCTGCGCAATAGAAGTAAACTGGCTTCGAAAAAAGCGCTGAGAAAATTGGAGGCTGATTTAAGGGCAATAGTAAGCAAAGGCAGTGTTTGTGTTTTTGCCGGGGCGATGCCGGAAGATGAATTTGTTGGAGATGTTGTTCGGATTATAAAGTCGTGCAGAAAGCGCGACGCCAAAATTGTGGTGGATACATACGGGGACGCTTTGAAACGGATTCTTGAGACGGGCGCCGTATGGATGATAAAACCGAATGTTGAAGAATTGCGGGAGCTTTTGGGTGGGCAGGTAACAGATAGTCCCGCAGGACTGGTTGGGGCCGGTCGTAAACTGTTGGATAAAGTTGAAATTGTTCTTATAAGTCGTGGCAAAAAGGGCGGGGTAGTCGTTACGAAGAAAGGCGCCTGGCAGGGCCGATGTGTCGGCCGTTCAAGGGTATTATCGACGGTTGGCTGTGGTGATTTCCTGTTAGCCGGGTTTTTGAAGGGCCTTAACCCCGTTAGAAGTAAGTTGTCAGCTTCTAACGGGGTTGAAGACAAATCCGATGCGGGTCCTGCGCTGGGAACGGCGATAAAAGTCGCCACGGCAAGGGCGTGGGGCTGGACGGAGGGAAAAAGCTGGTCCCAGGCCCTTCGCGAAATAAAAGTAGCCGTAGAGCGGGTATAGCCGTCAAGGCTTCGAGGCCCGAGGCGTTCAGGTCCATCATATTCATGTCGGCGATAAGTGAGGATGACAGCCTTATTTTCCTGCCATTCCCTTCGGCGCGGCTCCCACCTTCGCCGAGGCTTCGGAGGGCAGGCAGGGCAGGCCTTTGGTGCGGTTATGGGCTTTTGAAATAGGTTCGACAAGCTCACTACAGGTTGGGTTTGATTGGGTTTGTTTTGTTCGAGCCTTAAAGCGGCTTTATTCTCATAATCCCTTATAACATATGACTTTACGTTCATTTTGGCCTTTGAAGAGATTGGGTTTGAATTGGGTTTGTTTATTCGGACTGTGAAATTATCTTTTTTTCTGTAATCCTTTGTTATAATTGAGTTTATATTCATTTTGGCTTTTTTGAGATTGGGTTTGATTGGGTTTGAATTGGGTTTGTTTTCACCAAGTGTCCAATCGCGTTTTCTTTCATAATCCGTTGTATTATATAGATTTGCGTTCATTTGACTTTTTGGAAATTGGGTTTGTTTTGCATAAAAAGGGGTGATTTGTAGAGGAGTCTCTACAAGTGTAAAGATGCGAGAGAGTGAAGAGTGAGCTAAAGTGCCTAAAGTGACTAAAGTAAAATAAAGTGAACTAAAGTGCCTAAAGTGACTAAAGTGAGCTAAAGTTGGATTCTCGATGCTCATGATTGTTGGTTGTCGTAGGTTCATATCCGGGTGCCTTATAGGCACGTAAATAACTGGCTTCTTTTTGCCGGAGGCGAAAAAAGCAGCCCCTCTATAATTAGACGTAGCTGCACGTTTGATGCGAAAAAAGTCCTCAAATATCGGTTCGGGATTCTCGTAACTCGATTTGTGAAAGTGAGTTAAAAATTTTTTAAAAAATTTGATTTTTGTGTTT
>JAUWBX010000530.1 GCA_030609625.1 Phycisphaerae bacterium | reverse complement strand
GTCATATCCCAGTCAATTAGAACATTCAGTTCCTCATTATAAGGCCCGGTTTTGTCAAGCAAATCGCTGCGGTGCATTAGACTTACGTGCAGAACGTGATTGAAGTAGAACATAAAAAAGCGGTCGAAGTCCCTGCTGATTTCAACGACTTTGCTTAAGACCTTTCGGCTGCCGTCAGGGCAAACCTTACAATACACTTTATACAAATCACTGTATGCGACCTGGCAGTCGCTTTTGTTTTCAAGAGTATCGAGAAGTGTCTCGATGTGATTAGGATAATATAGGTCGTCGTCGTCAAGGTAGGCAACGTATTTGCCTTCGGCACGAGATAATGCTTCATTAAGCGAATGGGCCTTGCCGCGATTCTCCTTTCTGTCGATAAACATTAACCGTTCGTCCCCAAACGAATTAACTATATCGTTTACGTCTTCACCGCCGTCATTTATTACGATTATCTGAAGATTTCGATAACTCTGGCGCACAACACTGGCCAGGGCCCCAGCTAAATATCGGCGCCGATTAAAAGTCGGGACAAGCACAGTAACGACCGGCCCGGCCTTTTTCCGGGCTCCTAAAGGCACCTCATATTTGGGCGCCTTATCACAGTTTTTTCCGAAAGTATCTGACATTTTCTAAATAGCTAAAAATTACACATTCAAGTTGTTCTCGAACCTCGGAACGGAAAATTCTGCTGGTAATCCAATATCTTCAAGACCCAATTTTTGCAAGTTATTGGAAAACGCGGACACGACTTGATGCGAATCTATCTCGCTTTCGAATTGGGTGAAAATGCTGTTGATTTCACTCAACTGTTTCTGTAACGGATAATTTTCTTCGACGAATCTGCGATACCTTTTGGGTTCATAAGTATCGGAAAGAATCTGCTCGCAGAATTCTTCCGAGATGTTAAATAAGAACTCTGACGGAAATATCTCCTCTGCACCTGGGAAATTATGGATGACCGGCTTAAGACCGCAGGCCATTGCTTCCAAAAGTCCCATACCCTGGCTCTCAATGATACTTGTCGAAACGATGTAATGTTTGTCCTCAAGCCAGGAACGGACATCTTCCTGCCAGCCGTCGAAGAACACCACATCGCGAAGCTCAAGAGCATCAACCATATGCTTTAGGTATTGCTCAAGAGTTCTGTTCTGAAATATCCCCCCGAAGAACAGACGATACTCAGGGTCAATATAATTCAGCTTTTGCATGCACTGTAAAACGAAAGCGGGGTTCTTTACCGTTCTCAGATTGGACAAAAAAGCAATATTCTTGCCGCGCCGCCGCTCGGTAAAAGTAAATCTTTCAAGTTCTACGCCGCTGGGGATCGTAACTAACGATGTTTGACTTTCCAGGTTTGGAACCGTGTGGATAAGAGCATCTTTGACAAAGCTGTTGCCAACGGTAACAAGGATGTCGATATTAGCCCAGTTCATCTGCTCTGGCCATTGCGCATAGGCTTCGTAGCGGTGCAGTCTGACAATGTTTTTGCAGACTTTCGGCTGCTTCGAGCCTATTACTGCAAGATTTGTGCACCACTCGAAC
>JAUWBX010000098.1 GCA_030609625.1 Phycisphaerae bacterium | reverse complement strand
TGGGAGAAACCGGATATCTCACAGTTATCCACTTCAAGACGGGGGTGCTTGGTTGTTATGCCATTCGAGGTGGGAAATTTGTAGTAGTATTTATGTCCCCCGCCACCTTCGCCGAATGAGCGGCGATGATGTTCCAGGTATCGATTGGGATTAGGCCCATGAATGCGCAGGCCCGTTATGCGTACGTCCGGTCCGCTAGCGCGGATCATAAACGGCGTCTTCAGCGCATCGCTGGTGAGCAGCGCGCCTTCGGAGCCGCCATATCCGCGATCCCCAGCTAAGGTAACGCCTTCGGGGACATCAAGCACGAGCTGCTCAATATAGATGCGAGCGGTTAGGTCAATCACCGTTTCCCCGGGGATAAAGATGGCCTGTCCTGCTTTTGCTTTCGACAGCGCCTCCACCAAGGCGTCCAGGTCTTTCACGGTGTAGTTACCCTTCGTAGTGATGTTCGCGTAGCCGCTTCCACCACCAATCGGCCCTCGCTCGTCAGGTTTGGCTCCGTACACGCTGTTGTCGATCTCCACCCACGTCGGTTGCTCAGCAGCTACACAAGACCATACTATACAAAACATTGCCAATACCATTGGGAGATGTTTCATCCTGTCTATAACCTCCTACTTGACGGCGTTTATCGCCCGAGTGACTATTTGCTTGATCTCATAGTCGATGTTTTCGGTGAACGGAGCGGGGAGGAAGTAGGCATGTTGTGAGCTAAGACCCTCATAGCCACCTTCTTGAACGATCCGCTTGTCCGGAATATACGAACTTGTGCTGTTTGCATAACCAATCACCATGGCCTGTTCGGTGGGAGCCATTGCACGGAGCATCGGTCCCCACGGGCTGCATATCTCCCCTTCCATGCCGAACACCATCAGTCGGTTGCCGAGCTTCCAGACTTGTACATCGTAGCGGAAGCTCTGACTATAATCGGGCAGCGCCAACGATTGCCTGGCCGTCCAAGTCAGCCAAGTTCTCCTTTGCCCACTCTTCGTCGGTTCAGGATACGCCAGCCGTTCGATCTCCTCCCGCGACCAACGTTCGCCGTAGCTGATCTGCCCTGTGACCAGCGAGCAAGCCAACTGCCCCCCAAGCGGGACCATCCGTCCTGCTTCAAGGTGTGTCAGCACGACCATTGCAAGCTTTTCGCCCGCGGCCTTCGCACGTTCCGGATGGGCAGAGAAAACCAGTTTTCCGGTCTCGGGGTCTTTGTGTACAATCTTGGCGTCTCCGCCGCATCCCTGAACGAACACCGCTTTCGTGCCGGACAGTTTACGAGCCAGATAATCGCGCATCGCGCCGGGATAGTCGGGACTCCACTTCTGGATGGGACCGGAACTGGTCGGGTGGCAGGCATGGCCGACTACTAACAATTGTTGCGGCTTCGCAGCACGCTTCATGCGAAAGATTGGGGTATGCCCGTCAAACGAGCCTTCCTTGTACGGATCCCAGGTGATCTTCCCGTCCACTGGAAGCCGGCGATTGCAGCCTATACCGCGGAAGTCAATCCAACCGTAATCGATTATAGCCGGAGATAGGTTCTCAAACGCTGCATCGACGCTGGCGAGTATCTTCTCTTCCAACAGGCCCATGTACCACACGTTCGGAGCCCCGAGACTGAAGCTCATGCGGAATCTGACCGCCGGGCCCCAATGGGTGTGCGATGCAGCAAGCATGATGTTCTCTGGGGGGATATTGTGCTTACGTTTGATCGCGCGGCGAATCGCTTCAACCATAACGCGATCGAAGTCGAGAATATCAGCCATAATGAGTACGCCGGTGTCATGTTCTCCGTCGCGCAAGACTACAATTTGGGTCAATAGTGGCGCCAGCGCACCCTGGGCGTATCGCTCGCGGCCAAAACCGGACATCTGGACTTGTCCAGGCGCCGGCGTAATGTCTGCTTCGGCATAACCGACGGACCACGGCTGTTCGCCCACCCCGTCCCCACGTGCAATCGGGTTTAGCAGACTCACAAACACTGTTACTAACATAGTCAACAATAACACGTTTCTCATGGCTGTTCTCTCCAAAATTTAGTACATCTATTGATAGCCGCGTATCTACGGGCAAATACCATTTTTGCTCATGAAAGCCTCTATCCTGCTTATCACTGAACGACTTACGTGAACTTGCAACATGCGACTGATTATACCATCTTGGTACGATGAATACCATGACCCGAAATGAGTCCGCCTTCGGGGCCTTTCGTGCGTGCGCACTGCTGCGAAAATACTGGCAGGACTGGTCCAAAAAGTTTCGGCAAGAGAGAAAGGTGTTGACCCAGAATTTCTTATGCTGTCACCATGTTTTTGTTATTGCAGAGTATGCTCTGAGTTATCAAAATACCTCTTATGGACTTTTGAATATTAAATGGAACGTTACTATACAAACAAGAACAGAAGTGTCATTCCCGCGAAACCTGTCCTGAGCATAGCCGAAGGAGCGGGAATCCAGCCATTTCATCAGTGTTTCCTGGACTCCTGCTTACGCAGGAGTGACAATACGTTTGTTCCATTGTATATTCAAACATCAATAAAAGGTCGGCAAAAAATTCACCAACAACTTGATTATCATAACGAACTTCGGTCGGTTTCTCAAATTCTACGCTGTAGCCTCTCTTGCTTAGTTCTATAAACAATGACTTGTGATACCAAGTCAAGTTAATTATTGCGCCCCATTGTCATTCCCGCGAAAGCGGGAATCCAGTTTGCCGTAACATGCAGTGAGAATAATACCTTAACCGCCATTACACTAAGCGCACTTACTAAGTTGACTTGGTATAAGAGTTGATTTGAGATTGGTAACAGCCAATTAACGCAGAGTGAAGATCGTAATTTCTGGTCTTACGTTCAAGCGTGCTCTGCCAACCCGGCCAAGTCCGCGGTTTACGTACAGCTTATGACCTTCAACCTCATACATGCCCGCGTGAAAACATCTGTCCCTGATTGTCCATGGGCGGCCAGCCGAGAATCCCGCTTTTCTTCCATGCGTGTGTCCGCTCAGCACAGCATTCGCTGCGAATTCAGCCAAGTGCTCAACACCGCGGGGATTATGCATTAGCACGATAGTCACTTGATCGGTGGGCACGTCAGCGAAGGCCTCTTGTGGCAAAAAGTCGCCGATTCTCAAATCGCCTAATCCAACGAACCAGAGCGGATGGCCATTAATTTTCAAGACGGTTGATTCATTCCGCAAAACAGTGATTCTGCTGGCCTCCATGCCCTGTATCAGCCGACGCAGCAATTGCTCCCGCCTGCGGCTCGGTAGGCCGCGAATACCATAATCGTGATTACCCAAGCAAGCATAGGTGCCGAATCGGCTTTCGATGTTGCCAAGGAGAGCAACGACCTTCTCTCTGTACTTGCCTCGAATATCATAAGTGATGTAATCTCCCGTCAACACTACTACATCGACATCGAGCAGATTAATTCGCTCAATGCAACGACGCAAATACCCGCTACTCACAGTCCTGCTATGATGAAGGTCACTGATATGTGCTATGCGCGTTCCATGTAATCGGCGATGAGGACTTTGCAGGTGTAGATCGATTTCAACTACTTCAATCCACTCCGGCCCGGTTCCATAAGGGTCAACAGCCCAACGAGTGCAGAGACCCAATGTCCCCAGAGCTGCACCCTTAAAATAGTGCCCCCGATTAATTGATTCACTGCCACCGGATATTGGTCTAATGTCTTTACGCATAATGTGCAATATTGTTAGCCACAAGATAGTATGTCCTATACGGTCAAAACAAGCGATAGGTTCAGAAAAAGTTTCGTCGAGAATCCAAACATTAGCCAATCTGTTTGAGAGCGAGGATACTTGTCTATAATGGCGGATAAGAGCCTTAATGTTTCATTCTTCCCATCCGCCCGATATAGAATGACCGTTGGCAAGTCAGGGGCTGGGTGTCGCGGGTTTTCTGGGGGAGGCTGAGGGGAAGTTAGTTTTTTGCCAAAGCGGCTTTCAGTTATCGCGGGGATATAGTGCGATCTTATTGGCGCCGTCCACTACTGTAATCTTAGCATCCGGTTGTTCGGCGAGCCAATCATCCACAACTGCCTGCGGCTCGTGAGTAGGATGCAAATGCGCTGCTTCGATGAGCTTGTCAGGTATCTCTGAAAATATCCAGATTCGCCGTAGGCGCTGTATCATTCGAGCAAACTTGTATGGCTTGTGGCTATACAGCACGTATTCACTCTCGGTTGATCTAAGTATTTCATCAATGGGAGCAGTTAAACGATTATAAAAGCCTTCCAACGTCCGCTCATCGCCAATGCCGTCTGAACACTCTGCCAAGAATAGTATCTCACCACCATCTGCCACAGCACTTTTCGTCAACTCTAAAGCTCTTTGGGCAATGTAAAGGTTTATGTCGTTTGGCAATCCGCCAGGTGAAACGATAAGTCGGTCAACTGGCATAACCGTATGCGTATTCCGCTCATCCGTCATACTAAAGGCCTCGCTGCTAACTCTATCAACAGGTCCAAAACGGGCCCAATGTAATCGTCCCGACGTGCTAATTGTCACAAGCCCATAGACCGGCCGGTTTTTCACAATCAACTGCATGCCTTCGAGCTGATCCTCAGCAACTGGGTTGTTTCTTCTATTCCTATCTCTGTGCCATGGATGGGTGCCGAATGTTGATTTCTCGTCCAGTGCCAGACTGTGATTTTGCTCAGTTGTCTCATATGTACATATCCCTGGCACGAAGTTCTTAACCGGATTCGAATATCCTGCAAAATAGTGGACTTTTACATCTGACAACACAATAAAAACGTCTGCATCGTCAACCAAGGCATTGAACAAGACCTCTGTACCACGTGATGTCTGACCCGCTCTTTTGAACGTTTCGTGCTCGCAGTCGTGGATATGTATTTCAAAATGTCCAATACCTGCTTGCTTGGCAGCTTTGGCTATTTGCTCCCTGATTCTATTATTTTCGGGAGTTTCGGGATTGTGTGTTCCGGTGCAGATCAAGAATTGTATCTTTGAGCTCTTTCGGAATATACCAAAAACCTGTCCGAAGATATCATTAAATGGCTCGTCACGGGTCCCATCATCAACCAGCACGCATAGACGCATACCGGCAATTTCATCTTGAAAATTGTTGGCTTCCTTTACCACAATTGCTTCCTGCAGAAGCGTTATGTTATCCGCTTTTCCCTGCTCCTGACAGGGTCGAATAATTTCATCCACATTGGCTTCAGGAATTTGCAATGACACAAGACCTTTGCCGTAGTGAAGATCTACTTTCATAAAGATGGTTCCATCTACATAACACTATGTGCGCACACATCTATATCGGCCAAAAGTACCTGTGATTACAGTAGATTTGCCCGTCACCACCCCGATATGGAATAATTATTGTTAAGTCAAGGGGCTGGGGATTATGGATTTTATGGGCGAGGCGAGGGGGGAGAGTTAGGATTGTGTATTCAAAGCGGCTCTTATTATTGTCGAAGACAGGTTCAGCGATCAAAGGATGATTTTTGTACGGTTTGAAATGCTCAAGAACCTTTTTGTAATAGGCACCTTGTTTGTGAACTCTCCATGGGTCTCTTAAAGACCTCCGGATACTTAATCCGAAAATAATGAAAAATTTTCAAAAAATATTCATTTTTCGGCAAGAATTTGAGGTTTAGTGCTTCTATCACTCATCAAATTTGACATTTGTGGTGTCAAAATGGAGACAGGCTGTCACCCGAAAATTGTGGTGTTTTTCAGCTCGTGGGAAAGTGCTGTCGTGTGTGACTGATGAGTTGGTAGGATTGGTCCTATTAACTTCAGAAATAGAACAGACCACAGAACAATAATACACACCAATTTTCAAGATAATCCTCAACATATCTCAGAGGCATATTTTGGCCGTAGAACGTAGGATATGCTCTCGATGGATTTCCATTTTGGCCATATTTATTAAGATCGTGCTTACAATCGACTTCTATGGTGTACTTAAGTTGCTGAAAATTGTTGAAATTGAGATGAAATTACGTTATTATAAGATTTGAAGCTCGCAGGAGTGTTTCAGAAAAGTATATAGGAAATCCCGGTTAATAGAGTTACTGATTTCATTGGGAGGATTCTGCAGTATGACTCGCCACCGTCGCAAGGGATTTACTTTAATCACGAATTGCCTGCACTTGCATAATCCCCGTTCTTGCTTTCGCACCTGTGCCTGCGTTACCGACAGGTGCAGGCAAGTACAAGTGACGCAGTATCGCTATGTCATTCCCGCCCCGCATCATGGTGCGGGGCGGGAATCCAATACTACTCTGCGAAGTAGCTCGCTACGTAGCACGAGTCAGCCTTGTATCAACGTTATTACGGCTGCGGCCACAGTTGCTCATCAAACCACGAATCCGCTACTTCGGCATAAACCACACCGTCTTCATCTATGTCAAAACGGCTTGTCAAACGGCAAAGTCCTGCCGGCAAGCCAACCAATCTCCTCTTGTGACAACATACGCTCATAGATGCGAACGTCATCCAACATCCCATTAAGGGGCTCGCCCGCACTACTTAGGATTACACCAGAACTGTTGCCTAAAACACCACCAGGTGCCTGGCTGGCAATTTCCACGCCGTCGATATACAAGTGCTGGGTGAGCCCATCCCATGTGCCTGCAACATGGTACCACTGGCCTTCGGTGACATTGCTGCCCCACAGGAACCGGAGCTGGCCGTCCGTCTTGATGTAGAAGCGCACTCGGCCATCTCCCTCCTTGCGAATCACCGCGACTTCCGGATCTATCGTTACGTATCGTTCGACTTGACCAGTTCTGAACGCATCGTGCCACACCCAGGCGCATACCGTGATAGCGTTGTTACTATAGTTAAAATCCCCTATCCGTCCTTCCCCCTCACCGAGGAAGTGTACCGCACCCCCGGACACCCCATTTTCCCACGTGGTATTCTGCAGCGGTATATCGAATCCATTGCCTGAAGAATCAATAGCAGTATCCCCGGAACCCTCATCAAGCTTCCAGTGGCCTACCAGACCAGCGGTGTTGGGCTCGGCTGGTGTGATGAACTGACGGCTATAAGGATACAGCCTGATATC
>JAUWBX010000500.1 GCA_030609625.1 Phycisphaerae bacterium | reverse complement strand
AGTCCGAAAAAACAAACCCAATTCAAACCCAATTTCCGTAAAGCCCAAAATGAACGTAAACTTATATGTTATAGAGGATTATGAGAATGAAACCGCCTTCCGGCCCAAAAAAAACAAAGCCAAACAAAGCCAATCTTGAGTCCACTCTAAAAAGTAATGCTATACTCGATGATATTAACTATGGTAAATTTGGCATATGTAGCAAAAGCCTAATTTATAAAATTATATTATTTCGTGCCTGTTAATATGGAAAAACAAAAAAAAGCATATCTTTATGCTGCCGTTGCAGTTTTGTTTTGGTCCACCATCGCTTCCGCCTTCAAAAAATCACTGCCTTATTATTCAGATGTCCTGGATTTAAGTATTCTGCATCTTCTGTTTTATGCCTCGCTCGTATCGACTATCGCTCTTTTTATTCACTTATTATTTTCGAAAAAGTTAAATTTACTCAAAGCATTCTCTAAAGCCGATTATCTGCGTTCCGCCGTGATGGGTTTTCTCAGTCCGTTTCTCTACTATCTTGTCTTACTTAACGCATACTCAATACTTAGCGCCCAGGAAGCTATGACAATAAATTGGCTCTGGCCGATGACACTTGTTTTGTTGTCGATACCTTTGCTCAAACAAAAAATCAAACTAAAGAGCATTTTTGCAATAGCCGTAAGCTTTTTTGGTGTTTTTATCATTGCAACTCGTGGAAATATTTTAGGCTTTAAGTTTACCAATCCTGCCGGAGTATTACTGGCGCTGGGCAGCACTATAATCTGGTCATTATTCTGGATTTATAACGTAAGGGACAAACATGATGAGGCGGTCAGATTGTTCCTCAATTTTATGTTTGGGTCCGTCTTCATATTTCTGTCGATTTTATTTTTCGCGAAAATAGAAATTCCAGACGTTGGCGGTATTCTTGGAGCGGTTTATATTGGTTTGTTTGAGATGGGGATTACTTTCCTGCTCTGGCTAAAGGCATTAAAATTATCCAGGACAACCGCGCACGTAGCAAACTTGGCTTACCTGGCTCCTTTCCTTTCTCTTGTAGTGATTTCTCTTGTAGTCGGCGAAAAGATTCTTTTACCAACGGTAATAGGTCTAATCTTCATCGTAGGTGGCATAATATTACAGAAACTTTATGGCTAAGGAAAGAAGATGGAAACTCAGATAAGTATAATGACAACAATTAGAAAACGTTTATTGCCGGCGGCTTGCATAACAGCAGCATTAATAGTTACGGTCGTCAGTTGCGCAAGCACAGACAAACCAGCCAAAGACACCTTGTCCACAAATGCAAAGGCAGAGGCAAAAATCCTAAGTGTTCTTGAGGAAATGTCCAATGATAGACGCTATGCAATGTGGAACATTACACAGGAAGAAGGCAGGTTGCTGTGGGTTCTTACAGCGGCAGCCGGCGCCAAACACGTCGTCGAGATAGGCACATCGAACGGCTACTCAGCGCTATGGTTCTGCCTGGCTCTGCGAACGACCGGCGGTAAGCTGACCACTCACGAAATCGACCCCTACCGAATTTCGATGGCCCGTAAAAACTTCAAAAACGTCGGCGTTAGTCATCTCGTTACCATCGTCGAGGGCGACGCCCACAAGACAGTTACCCGGCTAAAAGAACCTATTGATATCCTTTTCATTGATGCGGACAAGGCCGGCTACTTCAATTATCTCAAAAAACTTCTGCCCTTAGTGCGTCCGGGTGGACTTATTTTGGCCCATAACACTATCGACCTGGCATCGGAAATGCAGGACTACCTAAAGGCCGTTACAAACAATCCTGACCTGGAAACCATATTCCTGCATAAAGACGCCGGCGGTATCAGCGTAACACTCAAGAAACGCCGATGAACACAGAAGCACGGGGCAAACTTATACTTGCTCAGGCACAACGAACGGCTTGCGATACGGACGCGTCAACAGCTTATCGGCTGCCTGGTTATCCACGAACTTTTCAGTCTCAGGATTGAACCGCAGTTTGGGGCCGAGACGATACGTACTTCTTGCAGGGTCCAGGCCGATGGCCTTGGTATTCTCCAGAACTGTCTTGACACTGTCACTTACGATTTCATTATCGCCGAGGGCTTCGGAATCTTTGCCGAAGGGTACTTCATTACCCATCCGGTAGGAGATATTGCCCAGATGGCAAAGAGCACTGGACAGGTGTGCTTCGAGGATGTCGGCGTAGAGGTCCTTGCGCTTTCGGCTGCGAACGCAACTGATGAAATTCTCGAAGTTATTCTCAGACCGCTTTGGATATTCCACATCAACGAGCGATTCGCCCTTGTCGCT
>JAUWBX010000322.1 GCA_030609625.1 Phycisphaerae bacterium | reverse complement strand
GAAAAAGACCGATATACGGCTTAAGGGACCGCCATTCGTAAATGACCCATAATGACATTTATGTGCGAAATAGCAGAAAAGTACGTAAACGACCCTGAATTTCAGGAATTCCTCAACAGAGAATTTAATAAAACTGCCGTAGATGCCACTATGGAAGAACTTGCCGGATTTGCTTTTGGTGGTTTGGATGAGGCTGTTAAAGCATTTGAAGAGCAAAAGGAGAAAAATGAAAGTTGAAATAATTACGAATCCATCGACCGATATTTTTCTTGATTTGGTCCGAATATAATAAGGGCAGCTATTGGCTATCCTCTAATAATCTTCTAAAAATGTAAGCTGTAGTTCATTGCTCCTTATGGTCTCTTTTTTCATTTTTAGCCGATGTTTCTCGTTAATTCTACCGTTTTTTAATCTGTCAATAATGATTTCGTGGTATTTCTTGTCAATCTCAGTAGATATATACTGTCTATTAAGAGATTTGCAAACTTCTATTTCTGAGCCGCTCCCGCCAAAAAGAATTAGAACAATATCTTTGGGCATAGTACATGATTGAATTAACTTCTTAGAAAGTTTTTGTGGTATCTGGCAAGCATGAAATGTTTTTTCTTTGCTTACATTTTTTACCAAGTCGAAATAAAGCCAGTCATAAGGCATTCTTCCTTTTGAACCGTTGGCTAAATTTCGCAAAATTCTTTTGTCTGTAGGATTTTTGTAGGGGACAGCTACATTATCCTTATAGAATTTATTATGTCTTGTCTTTCTACAATGAAGGATACTTCTGTGGGCGGTAGTAAACCGAGAAGGAGAATGACCAACATTTGTATTGTAAGCCCAAACATAATCTAAAACTTCATAGCAAACACTATCTAAGTATTTAACCCGTAAATATGCATTTTGCTTTGGATAGTTTATTAAAAACATATTTCCAGTATCTTTAAGCACCCTGATAGATTCTTTTGCTAACTCGATATACCACTCAATATATTCGTCAAATGTTTTGGTATAAGATTTGTCACCGTATTTTACTCCAACGTTGTAATCAGGGTCGCCATAAACCATATCAACACATTTATCAGGCAGCTCCCTTAAGAGTGCCATAATGTCTTTTAGGAAAACTTTATTTAAGTATTTCCTTGGAATTATGATTTTTCTTTGTACGCTATCCATTCAATGCTACACTTTTTCATAAAACTCTTTAATCTGTCTGGATTTTTCACTTCCTGTAACGCTTCTTTAAGCCTTTTTTTCTTGCTTTCATTTGCCACGTACCTAAAAAAGTTAAACAAAAATGAACGCCCTTCGTTATCCCAGTAAACAATATCTTCCATAATAAACAACCATTTTATAACCTTCAAAAGCAGTTCAGGTTTCGCCCCACTTTTGAATGGTTTTTT
The DNA here is from genome assembly GCA_030609625.1 of Phycisphaerae bacterium. Classification (GTDB taxonomy): domain Bacteria; phylum Planctomycetota; class Phycisphaerae; order Sedimentisphaerales; family Anaerobacaceae; genus NIOZ-UU13. The sequence continues at coordinate 2,709 of JAUWBX010000322.1, read as the reverse complement.
TAGTCCGCCACGCTTTTTTAGTACAACATCAACATCGTTCTCTTTACAATGATATATTTCAGTAATAGCCTCCCATAATTTCTTAGATTTCCTTGGATTCTCAAGATTGTTTTTTCTCAAATTCAAAGCAATATCTTCATGCTTTCCATCCCCAAGCCCGTAACTTGTAACTACATCTACTTTAAAATCAAAGTTCTTCTTATGTCCTGGCCTGACAATGTAAAGGAGTTGTCCATCTGCGAGATTCTCTACAGGGTATTGAAATACAACACCTCTTCCTTTTTTGCGATGTTCAGTAGCGATAAAAGCATTGACGACCTTTATCACTATTTTATGACGAGCCAGGGGGCCCTTAATCTTAATCATTTTTCCTGTGATTATAGTTTTTTCTTTTTTCGCCACGTATCTACCGCCTTACTTAATGATCCAAATATGCCACATCCTATACTCAAACCCTACAATAACCAAGAACCGTTTCTGCGTCAAATGAAAAACCCTCTCCAAAAACTGGTCTTCGACACGGTGGGCCTGCGATACTTTTTCCTCGCAAAAGTCACACAAGAAATTTATGGACACTGGCTTTGTAAAGCGGTAAGGTACTGCAAATTATGAACACCTCAGCAATGAAAATGACGTAAGTGAGGTCAGAAAGCTATGGAAGAAAACGCAGTACAAAGCAACGAGATGACAATCAAAAAACCGCCTGTGGGGCTTGCGGTGTTTGCGCTGGTTGGGCCTTCAATTGTTTGGGCGGCTGAGTATATCGGTTCGGGCGAGGTCATCTTAGCTACACGAACCGGGGCCATCTTAGGGACGACCGTACTGTGGGCTATTGTCTTAGGTATATTCCTGAAGTTCTGGATAGGTATGAGCGGTGCCCGCTATACCGTGTGCACGGGTGAAGGTATGATTGATATGTTCGACCGGATTCCCGGCCCATCTCACTGGGTGGTCTGGGTCGTGCTGGTAATACAATTTCTCTGCGCGATATTCTCCATCGGCGCGGTCGCCGTGGCGGCGGGCGTCTTTGTCAGCAGTATTGTGCCTATCAATACAAAAGTGGCCGTATGCTTAGTTACCATCTTCGCCGTGGCGGTTTCCTGGTCGGGTGCATTCGACGTCTTAAAAATCGTGATGAGCGTTTTCGTGCTCGTCATCGTACTGGGCGTTATATACGTCGCCGTGCACGTCTTTCCGGGATTTGGCGAATTATTAGGCAGTCTTAGCTTCGGCATCCCCGATGTCCCGCAATGGGCATCGGACATGGAAAAGGTAAGTGATAACCCGTGGAAAGAGATTTTGCCGCTGTTAGGCTGGGGCGCCGGCGGCTTTGCCAGCCAGGTGTGGTACACTTACTGGGTGTTAGGCGCCGGGTATGGCGCCGCGGCGGGCAGGGGCTACGGCAGGCCTGCGGATGTCTCGATGCTCAAAAATATGACCCACGAAGCTGCGGAGAAAATAAAGGGCTGGTGCCGTGTGCTCTATGTCGATTCATCTCTTGCGATGGTTATTGGAATCGTGGTGACTGGGGCGTTCTTTATCGCGGGGGCGGGCATTCTTGGGCCGCAACACCTGGCGCCGGAGGGCAACGAGGTGGCCTTTACGCTCTCGAAAGTGTTCTCCGATAGATGGGGCCCTGTGGGCGGTTTTCTGTTTATATTGGCCGGTGCCACGGCGTTGATTTCGACGAGTACCGGCCAGTTGGCCGGCTGGCCGCGGCTGCTGGCGGATTCGTGTCGAATCTGCATACCGGGAGTTGCGAAGAAGTTTTCGTGGAAGAGGCAGTTCAGGTTTTTCCTGCTGTTCTTTTTATGCTCGAATATGGTCATCGTCTTTTTCTTCGAGAAAAGTCCGGTGGTTCTGGTCAAGATATCGGCGATATTTGAGGGCCTGCTCCTGACACCGCTGCAGGCGATTTGGGTGGCGATAGGGCTGTTTGTGGTGATGCCAAAGCTGCTCAGTGCTGAGGCGGCGCGGGTGCTTAGGCCGAGCCGGATATTCGCCGTTGGATTGATTATCGCGTTTTTGGTATTCGGCTATTTCTGCGTTGTCCAAATGCCGTCGGTCTTGTTCGGAAAATGAGATATGTAGGGCAAGTCAGATAAGTTCGCCGAAGAGTGTCAGTGGACTGGTCTTTGTTATTATTAATTTTGCGAATTTACCCGCCAGTGACACCGGCCCGTTGAAGACGACTATGTAATCGGTCGCGGTCCTGCCGACCAATTGCGGATTTTCTGGGCTGCCGGCAATATTGCGGTGGGATTTTTTACTTAATCCTTCGACTAAAACTTTCACTTCTTTACCTAAAAAGTCCCGGCTTAGCTCATCGCTTATTTTCTCCTGCACCGCGAGCAGTTCGGCAATTCGTTTTTGCTTTACTTCGGCGGGTACGGTATCTTCCAATCTTTTGTCGGCTGTTGTGCCCGGCCGAGGTGAGTATTTGAAAATGAAACTATTTCTGTATCGTGCTTTTTCGAGCAGTTCCACAGTGGCTTCAAAATCCTCTTCGGTTTCGCCGGGGAAGCCCACAATAAAATCGCCGGCAATTGCGATACCGGGAACAGCAGCTCTGGCTTTGGCAAGAAGCTCCAAGTACCAGGCAGCGCTATAGTGGCGATTCATCGCGCGCAGGATTTTGTCAGAGCCGCTTTGTGCTGGTATGTGCAGATAGTTACATACCTTCGGTGAATCAGCCATAACTTGCAGAAT
>JAUWBX010000317.1 GCA_030609625.1 Phycisphaerae bacterium | reverse complement strand
GGAGGCTTATACCAGTCCACCAGTTTGAATCAGAGGCGATGTGAGAGATGTATATGTCACTGGTATTGATCTCAGAGACGGCAGGAACTGCAGCACGATAATATCCCTCAACATAGAACTTCGTATAGCCGACAACAGCGCCGAAATCCGGTTCAAATACAATATAACCGATACTACCAGGATCGGAAAATTCATCGCCCACTGTGATCTCCCTTCGGCCATGAGGGTCAAGGTCTATAGTTATATCTTCAGAAATATGCACGCCTGCATTGTTATATGCCTTGAAGACTCCTTGCAAGGTCTGAGTGCTACTAATATTGATGACGCAGATTTCTGTTTCCCAGTTGCCAGTATGACTGGCGATGTGAGGGAAATACAGAAGACGTGACGAAAATGACGAAGATGTGGTGAATGTCTGATCGTCCCCGTAGCTTGTCCCGGCACTGTTTGTAGCAACAAGTCGATAATGATAGACCGTGTTTGGGGTGAGGTCGACTATAGCTGCACTTATGGACACTGGGCTTGTGCCGGAGCCTCTGTTCGTACTTGCAGTAGTAGCCCCATAGCCTGCGTTTGTTCCATACTGGAAATAACTGGTAGTATTTACACCATTAGGATTTACCGTGCCATTCAAGGTGACTGAACTTGCAGTTACAGAAGTGGCTTCACCAGTGGTGACTATGGGAGAGTCAACTTGATTGACACTGTAACGTATATAGAAATTTTTAAAATTGCCAGCGGTATTCATCCTGGGGTATTGAAGACCAATTGTTCCGTCAGCATTTTCAATGCCTGCAACAGTATAGGCCTCTCCATAAGAAGTTATATCCAGATAGTTTACCTGAATATCATTGCTCCCTTCGTACAATACATATTGAAAGGTATTCAGTGTGCTCGCAAAATATTTATAAGGAACATTCGCAAACTGAACTACAAATTCTCTGCTGCTCGGTGAAACCTCCCGGGTTTCGTATCCCACACGAGTAGGGCCTCATGTGCCTGGATGAAGATATGCCCACATCCCGGCTATAAAATTATCAGCAGATCCACCCTCCGTTGGTATCGGCTCTGTTTTGCAGTAAGCTATTTTAGGCCCATCGTTAAAAGTAAGATAACCGTATTTGGAAATGTAGACCTCGGTATAATCAACCCCATAAAATGTAAAGGTAAAACCTATTGGAACAGGGCCAAATAAAATACTGCCTTCTGTATGAAATTCCGGTATTCCTACACTATTTCCGCTATCCTCGATACTTACCCAGACAAATGGATCCACACCTTTCTCATTGCTGTCATAATATTCATACCCACCATCATCAGGCCCACCTGTTAACGCCATTGAAACAGGAGGTAAAAACATCAAAACAAAAAACATTCCAATTAATACGACCAGAATTTTCCTGAACATACTTTATTTCTCCTTATATTTCACTTGTAACGACTGCTTATCTTCACTATTCAGCGATAAGAATTTACTCGCTGCGGGCATCCATCTAAACAAGTAGGCGGAGATGATTTCTCATCAGAGCTTATGCATAAAGATGGAAACTATATCTATTTTTGTACTTTGAAAATAGTAAAATATATCTCTCAAAATCTCCTTTGTCAAGGAATATGGCCTGCTTCGTTTCCCCAGGCAATTACATGATAAAAGGCCGCAGAGAAATAAATGCGAGGTTTCCGAGCTACACCAAGATTTTAAAATTCGATTTTTTGCAAAATCAACAAATTGATGTTGCTTTTAACACAGGCTTGGTATATAAAACTAGTCCGCAGTCCGCAATTGCAATCCTGCAACAACAGGGAGGCTCCATCTTTCCGGTGATCTCCCGTAAAAACAAAGTATGAGGTGAAAGTTATTGTGAAAAAAATTATCCTGTTCATTGTTTCCGTTCTGTGCATGACTCTGCCGCAGGGTGTCTTGGCGAGTGACGGCATAACGATACTGTTCACTGGCGACATTTATGGCCAGGTCACACCCGATTGCGGGTGAGGCGGCAGTACCTCGGGCGGTCTTGCCCGAAACGCAAGCATGATCAATAATATCCGAAGCGAAGAAAACCCTGTGCTACTCCTGGACTGCGGCGGATTCTTCCCAAAGAAATTTTCCCGCACCACCCGGGAGTTCATAGCAGACGTCGGCCTGAAGGCGGTCAACCTTATGGGCTATACGTCCATGAACGTCGGCACGGATGAATTCTCCCTCGGGGTGAATTTCCTGAAAGAAAAGTCAGCAGATCTCAACTTCCCCCTGGTGGCATCGAATCTCTCGTACGCGGAGGGTGCGTCCCGCTTTACGAAAAAATACGTGATAACACAGGCGGGCGGTCTGAAGGTGGCTGTCCTCGGCGTCATGTCCCCGGGAATACTTGATAAGATGCCCCGCTCCGGGACATTCGGCGTCGTGGAGGTTATCCCCCCCGGCGAGGCGCTGGAATCACTCCTCCCCGGGATAAGGAAAGAGGCCGATATCGTGATCCTCCTGTCTCAACTGGGATTGACAGAGACGAAAAGGCTCGTGGAGGCTCTGGAAGGCATAGACCTGGCCATATACGGAGGGAAAGACAACAAACCTGCCAAGTGCGGCGGAGAGGTAAAGACAAGCTCGTCCACCGGCGGGTCCAGGACAACGGTACTCAAGGCGAGTTCTCTTGGAACTCATCTTGGATACATCCGGCTGTCCGTCGATGACGCGGGTCGCGTCGCTGTGGACAACAGAAGAATGATATTCCTCAACGATGCAGTGGCTATGGACGACAAAGTCCTCGAGATAACGGGAAATGATATCTTAAAACGCGCAGCCGAAGAGAGAAAGAAGGCAAAGGAAGAACAACTACGTCAAATACAGAAGCTGCACAAGCTCACGCCCATGGAATACATGGAGAAGCTTCTCAAAGAGCAATCAAAGGGGGGAACAAATCAGTGAAAAAAAGCAGCCTGGTTGTTATATTTATGTTAGCGTCCATCCTGGCGGTCGCGGGGTGCGCGCATCTCGCGCCTGCTCCCGCGAAGGGAAGCGAAGAGGCATTGAGGCAGAAAGTAAAGATGGAATGGGAGGCCAAGGTCAGGAAAGACTGGGGAGTGGTTTATGACCTGGCCGTGGATGCGTATAAGAGCAAGGTCGACAGAAACCTCCTTATCCAGAGGGCCAATGTGAATGTGCAGGAGTTCTCCATTAAAGAAGTGAAGATTATAGAACCCGGCAGGAAGGCGCTGGCCGTGGTTGATTACAGAATCAACCAGATGGGTTTCGATTTTAAGATAACTTCCAGAGAAGAATGGTTATGGGAGAACGGCGGCTGGCACCTGAACCTTCTGCCCACCTTGCGAACTCCATTTGACAAGAAGAGATAGTTGATTGTTGATTTGTGTCCCGCCTGGACGGGATTCGCTCTGTCTTTTTTAAAAATTGACAGAATTCCTTCAATCATCAGTCATCAATCATCGTATCACATCTCCCATCACCCGAAGACCGTCATTCGTGCCTATCAGATAGATGCCGCTTAGGGGCTGAGGGGATTCTATCTTGAGATACCTGGCAGCTTGAGAGATATCATCCGCATCAAAGAGACCTCTAATGGTGACGGCAAGACGCTGGGCCGGGTTGAGAGAGCGCGTCGTGGATTCGAGAATATCCCCGTCTCTGTCGAAGAGTAAGAAATGGACATCCGCCGGAGCATTCCCGGCGTTCATAAGCCCGACGCCGGTCCACCATGACTCAAAACAGGCAAGATGAGGAAGGTACACTGGCGAAACGATGGACGGGAGAAGCGGAAGTCCCGCCAGTTGAAGTTCATCGGACGTTCCATACAACAGCAACCCGCACAGGGGTTGACCATCATCACCGGAGAAGAACTTTATGGAGGCGATATCTTCTGCCGGCGCTCCAGGGAATATATCCGAGGCCATGCATACAAAATTCTGCTTTGCCCTCAGTAATTGTTCAAGGTAGCCGATCTGGTTTCCGTCTTTATCGCAAGCGGAAATCGCAACAGTTGAATCGTTGTTTCCGGTATTCATTACGGCTATGCCTGTACACCATGGACCATCAGAGGCGATATGGGGCGCTATTAGCGCTGGCGACCTTTCTATCATGGTCAGAGGCACAAGCGCACTTCCTTTTGAACCATTAGATGGATTGCAAAATTTGATGT
>JAUWBX010000152.1 GCA_030609625.1 Phycisphaerae bacterium | reverse complement strand
ACCTGTGACTGGATACGCTTGAGACTACTGTCTCCTCTGATATCATCAAGACCTAAGCTCGCCAGGTAAACAGTAAGCCAGTTTGTCAAGATTGGTTTTTTCTCATCAAGAAAAGCAGTTCCTTTTTTTTCATCCACCTCGGAGCTTACCTCAAGTGTTAAAGAGGCCCGAACATAGCGTGTTACGTCGGCCACATCGAGATTTGCCACAACGGGCTCCAAATGATAATACCAGCTTTTTTGAGAACCATCTGCCGAACCCTCCGCTTCCAGCTTCTCTACGTGAGCGGACTGGTCCTGTTCGGAAGCTCCGGACGTTTGAGATGTGCTGGAGCCGGCAAACAATCGACCGAGAGTGAAACCAGCACCGGCGAAAAACAACAATACAACAGCTAATATTATCTTTGGCAGGAGCCGACCTATCAAAGACTTCTTATCACCCGCTTCGGACTTTTTGGTTTCTTGCTTTTCCGGCTTTTCCTTCTTTTCCTGCTGTTCCTGCTGTTTTGTTTCATCTGCATCTGCCATTTGACGTTCCTTTCGTCATCCTGAGCCGAAAGCGAAGGATCTGGTCAGCGATGAAAATGAGATTCTTCGCTGCGCTCAGAACGACAAGTCGTTTACCATAAAAACATTTTAATCATGCCAACTGCAGGCAACCCTGTCTGCGATAGCGATGTATCCTATCCCGCAACGTTCGGTCACTGATGCCCAAGACCTTCGCGGCCTTGGTCTGGTTGCCTCCTGTCTGGCGTAAAGTATCCAAAATTGCTCGCCTTTCCACCTGTTCAAGCGATACTCCTCCGAGGTCTGTTTTCGTCTCTCGTCGCTCGTCTCTCGTCTCTCGTTCGACGGATGACGTGTGGCACGGCCATCTTGGCCGTGTTTTCACGGGCTGGAAGCCCGTGCCACACGACGGACTCTCCTGTGGAAGTGGTTGTAATTCATCAAAGAGCCAGGAGACATCAGCTAATGACAGCGTCTGTCCAACTCCCAAAATCAGCGAAGTTCGTACAACATTTCGCAATTGGCGGACATTTCCGGGCCAGTGGTATTTGGCAAAAATGTCCATCATGGCAGGGTCAAGCTTAGTGATACGACGCTGTACTTCGCGAGTGTAAAGGTTGACAAAATACCACACGAGGTCATATAAGTCATCTTTGCGTTCTCTGAGAGGACAGGCCACTAATCTTACGCCACTTAACCGATAATAAAGGTCCTGACGGAACCGTCCCTGCTGAACTTCCTGTAATAAATCCTTATTCGTAGTACTTACTATTCGAACATCGACTCTAACACTTTCATTTCCTCCAACCCGTTCAAAATCCTGTTGCTCGAGCACTCGCAACAGCTTGGCCTGAAACCTTATTGGTGTTTCAGCAATCTCATCCAGGAGCAAAGTTCCACCGTGCGCCATTTCGAAACGGCCTTTGCGCTGAGCGCAGGCACCGGTGAAGGCACCTTTTTCATGACCGAACAGCTCGCTTTCGAGGAGCGAATCACTTAATGCAGCACAATTGATTTTGACATACGAAGCCTGTGCTCTTTTGCTTTTCTGATAGATAAGATAAGAGAGCAGCTCCTTGCCTGTCCCACTTTCACCACTTATTAAAACCGGTGCTGAGGTGGGAGCGATTCTTTTAGCCAAATCGACGGTTTGAATGAGTTTCGCACTTCTGCCTACAATTCGATATAGGCAGCGGGTGTCTTCGTGAGCCGAATCTATCGTTGAGATGTTGTGATTAGGCAGGAAAGTATCCAACAGGGTTTCTATTTTTTCACAGTCGAGCGGCTTGATTAGGAAATCGCAACAGCCCTGCCGAACGGCCCTGACTGCTGTTTCAATAGTTCGCTGCTGGTTTTGCGGGCTTCGGTTTTTAGCCTTTGTCATCATAATAACCGGTAGTTCCGGCCAATTCGCCTTGATTTTCTCAAGCAGCTCAAAACCATCCTGCGGTCGTCCGGACAAGTTTTCCCGCCGGTTTATTCTGTCACCGGTGAATACAAGGTCGCAACTACCTTTGTTAATAAAGTCAATCGCACTGTCTTTATCGTTGGCAAGATACCCGCGTATTCCTTTGCGAGCCAATATCTCAAGCATAAACCGAGCCAGCTCAGAGTCGTTATCAGCTATCAATACATTCGCGATATCTTCTTGTTTACCCGCGCCCGCGACAAACGGGGTCTTGCCATTGCTGAGGTTGTTTATTTCGGCCTTACTCACTTGAAGCGTACTCCTTACAATCTACCGTTTGTGTTCTGCAATTAACTCACGTGGTTTGTCTGTTAGGTACCAATCGAGCAATTTTCTCCGGGCTTCGGCTAATTCCTTCCACGGCGAATTGGGGTGTTCTATAATTACTTGTCCGTACGTTTTTATTGCCGTGGGCGGGTCGTCATTCCGCAGGCAGTTGCCTATCTGAAATAAGATCCAGTCTCTGTCCTGAGCTGGGCCGAGGTCATCCGGACTTTTACGTTTAAGAGCTTCCCCGTAAAATATTGCAGCTTCCTTTAGATTTCCGCTGAGAAACAAGGTCTCTCCCAACTCAAAAGAGTTGCGCAGATTGTCAAGATGCTGCGAGAGGTTCTTGAGTAATTGTAAAGTTTTGTCGGTTATCGGCTCGTATGGCAGTTTGGGTTGGATTTCTTTTTTCTCTTGTTCCTTCGTCTCGGATACAGCTTCATTAGGCTCATCTATCAGCACCGCCTCGGGGACAATGATAGGCTCAAAGATTTCCTTCCGGGACTCAAATTTAATAGAGCGAATTTGTTCGATTATTCGCTTAAGCTCATTTTTTGTTCCTTTATCGTTTTCGTCTTTAGCAACGCTAAGCTCAGCCCGCCACAATTGTCGTCTGAAGTTATTATTTGGGTCTGGCGGGATAGTAAGACTGCTCTGCGGCGATTTTTGGCCAACCGCAGCAGCAGAGTAAGCCAGAGAACAGAAGACAGAAAACAGAAGACAGAAAATCTGACATCTGAATTCCAATAACCAATAACCGATAGACTTCTTATTTTTCATAATCATTACCATTGACCAAAAAGAGCTAATGCCGCATCGTCAAACTTTTTCTGCCGTTTATAAGCGGCTGCCAGCACCTTTAAGGCTTTTTGCTTTATCCGGGCTGATACTGCCGAATCCAAAAGCTGCAAACAAACAGAGACGGTTTGAGAGTTTTGACCAAGCTTCAAACAAACCTCAGCTAATTCGAGGGTTATTTCGTGCGCCAAAGGTCCGGGGGCAGCGTTAATAAGAATTTCCGTTAACTTCTTTTGGGCAAATTCCAAATCTCCTTTAGCGATATAGCAGTTGACTAACTCAAAAGATACTCTGGTTTTCAACTGGGAGTCAGGCAAATATTCAGCAATGTCCCCAAGTGCGGTGATAGCTTCGTCGGGCAAGCCTATAAAACGTAGAACTCTGCCCTTGAGTAGTAATATCCCGATAGATTCCTCCTTCGAGAACTGCCAGGGGTGTACACCCTCTAATAATGCAAGAGCTTCGACGAAATGCTCCAGTTGTATCTGTGTTTCAACTAAAGCGGAGACAGTCTCCACATATCTTTCTCTGGTAAGACCCCCTGCCGGTCCGCTTAGGGCGAATTGAAAAGCAAGTGAGGCCTGCTGCAGCTTTCCTAATGCCAGGTTGGTCCTGCCGAGGAGAGAGTAGGCAAAGTAGAAGTCCGCATCTGTTCGTTCTTCGGCGAGATTGAGGTATTGAGTCAGCCACTTGGCGGCAGTTTCGTAGTCCTTTGCCTGGTAGGAACATCTTCCTGCCCCGAGGGCAGAGGCGGTCTGCGACTCCAAAGACAAACCAAGATTGTAAACTTTTCGATAGAGCCGTTCAGCTTCAATCAAAACCCCTGCATTCCTTGTTGCATCAGCAAGATTCAAACAAGCCTGGCCGTAAAATTCGGTATCAGGATACCGCTCAACAAGCTGTGTCAAATCCTCTCGTGCACCGGAATAGTCATGGAGATTAGCTTTGAGTTTGCCCGAATTTAACAGTGCATACGGCGCCAAAGCTGTTTGTGAAAACTGATTGGCCACTAACTTGTACTCCGCAACAGCATTGTTGAACCGGCCCTCCTGAGCGTGCAAAAGTCCCAGAACAAAATGAGCGTTTGAAATACGTTGGTCGTTATGGAATGTAAGTAGAAATTTTCTCCAAAGTGAAATAGTGTCCTGTATAAGCAAATGTACGTGTTCTGATAAAGATGAATAGTCAGCCGGGTTGTAAATTTTTACGAGCCCTTTTTCATCGAGACGTGCCAATAAGCCCACGTGCCCGGCTGCCACTTCGATAGCCTGCTGGGCGGTTGCGGCCGGCAGATACAAACTCACCGGCCTTTTGCGAATAGCATTCTCTGCCGGTTCAGCGGCTGTTGTCTTGTGGTTGACCCAGGAAATATCAAGGCCGGCATTTGCAGCGAATCTTGCCAGCAGCTCTTCAACCGAAGCCCCATAAGCAACGACAGACCAACGAGGTGGGACACCCTGATGTTCGAGCTTCTGAATCCGAGGGCTGAGCAGTCCTTCTTTTAACTTTTCAGAGCCGGAATCCAAAAGGGCCCGCAATTGGGCCTCGTTTAAGTTGATGAAAGGGTCAACATCGAATCCCGATAAATCGGGAGTCCACAACCGGCCGGGGAGGTCTGTATCAGCATCGCAAAGCGAAAGGACATTTCTGGTCATCGACTCAGCAACCAGGAAATGGCAATCAGGCTGCAACGACAAAGCCCAATCCTTGTCCCCTGCTTTGGGTTCCCGCAAGGCGGGGTCCCTCGCAGGGGTAAACTCGTACCCGCGAAGGCGGGTATCCACTGCTTTGAGCAAAGCAATCGTCTGATAAGCTTTAGTTCTCGCTTTGAGGTACTGCTTATTTTGCACTTGAAGCAGACTAAGGTTGTAATTTGCAACCACTCTGACGACAAGTGAACGACTTTGTGAAAGTGTTCTGAATAAACGGCCGGCCTGGTCGGAATTGCCGGCCTTTCTCAAACACAAAGCCATTTTAAACTGAAGGAAATCCCTCAACAGTTCTTCTTTAGCACCGGCTGGAAGACTCTGATGAAGCTGGTTATAAGCGGCATGAGCCTTACCGTAATCCTTTTGCAGATAGAAGTTCCGAGCAACTTCCAAAGACAGAGGTTGTGCTGGCGGAAACAAAGGCTCCGGCTCCTGGATTTGTTCCTGTACCACCTGTGTGGAACCTTCAGCCTGAGTGGAATCTTCAGCCTGAGTGGAACCTTCAACCGGTAATTCAGAGGGATGTGCTTGTTGAGCGGTAGGTGTTGGAATTTTGTTAAGTGGCCGTAGTAAAGGTTCCAACAGCACGTACAGCAATATTGCACCAATTACAATAATGGCAGTAATGAGGACTTTTTGAAGGCTCGAAAAGCGCTTATTCCGAATCGACTTCCGCGGGGAGCGCCGTGCGCTGGTCCGTGCACCAGCCTGGCCGGTGACGGATTGAACTGCATCAGCGGGCGTGGAATCCGCCAAAAGTCTGTAAAAATCTTCGTCTCCAACGAACACTTCACGCTCCGAGAGCTCCCTGTGAACTTCGTCTGTAAATAATTCGCTTTCCGATGGCACCTCGGAAGTATCCTGTTGGAGAACATTTTTTTGTTCTTCTGTGGCCATAGTTTCCAACTTAGCGCCCACTGCCCGCCGTCGTTGGCCATGTTTTCACGGGCTGGAAGCCCGTGCCACCTCAAGGTCAAGACGATAAGGGCGCATCTCATAACCTCATTTTTAAGAAAGTAGCAATAACTGTGCCAGAGACGGCTATAGAAATAATTAAAAGTGCCTAAAGTGAGCTAAAGTGAGTTAAAGTGAACTAAAGTGAGTTTCAAACTTCAGGCACTTTAGGCACTTCAAACTTTAGGCACTTCGAGATGTCAGGATTTTAGACGAATCGACAGATTTTCTGACAGGCACCGGCGGTGTACTCACAAAATTCGAATATCGAATATCGAAATCCGAAACAA
>JAUWBX010000081.1 GCA_030609625.1 Phycisphaerae bacterium | reverse complement strand
AGCGACAGTTCCGGCAACGCACGCCATGGCACTGCGATGGGCAGCCCCACTTTTGTAGCAGGCAAGGTCGGACAGGCCATTAGCCTTCGTGGTCTCAACGACTATGTAGAGATAACCGGCTACAAGGGTATTCTGGGCCCGAATGCCTTTAGCATAACTACCTGGATCAAGACCACGTACATAGGCGACGAAACCCAGGAAATCGTTTATTATGGCACTCATGACTCCGGTCAAAGGTGTGAATTCCGCGTCCACGAGAACGGCCGCATACGGATGGGCAACGGCGCCGGCCAGGTCGAGAGTCTCACCGCTGTGACCGACGGTGGGTGGCACCACGTTGCGGCGACAATAACAGAGAATGCCACGAATTCATCTTCGGACGTGCGAATTTACGTTGATGGCCAGGATGACACCCAGGAATCAACAGACCCAGATGCGTTCAATCTCGTCGCCGACTGGGATGTCACTATAGGTTATCGCCCCTCACAGAACGACAGATTCTTCATGGGAGAGATTGATGATGTCCGCATCTACGACCGTGCGTTGACGCCAGAAGAAGCTGCGTGGCTTGGCGGCCGGACTATGCCCTTTGACAAACCGTTTTGAGATGCGTCAAGGCGGTCTGGCCGATTTCAAGGATGTGGCTTGATGAGCAGCTCTGGCCGCAGCCGTAACAATGTTGATACAAGGCTAACTCGTGCTACGTAGCGAGCTACTTCACAGAGTAGTATTGGATTCCCGCCCCGCACCAAGATGCGGGGCGGGAATGACATAGCGATTGACAATTTACGATTCAAAAGTAAACAACCCCACTGCTATTTATCACATAACCAGGTTGGGCCGGAGCTTATATCGACTTTCAGGGAGACATCGAGTTTGATAGCGCTAATCATTTGCTCTTCTATCCATTTTGCGTGTTCGTCGGCATCGGCCGTGGGCAGTTCGAAGACCAGCTCATCGTGAATTTGAAGAAGACATTTTACAGGTAACCGCTCGGCTTCGATTTTTCGCTGAATATTCAGCATAGCGACTTTTATTAAATCTGCAGCGGAGCCCTGAATAACGGTATTGACCGCCAGGCGCTCGGCCTGTGAACGTTTGCCGGCATTTTTGTTGGTTAGGTTCGGGATTTTTCGCCGGCGATGTAGAATGGTTTCGGCGTAGCCGGTCTGCCTGGCCTGGACTATACAATCGTCCATAAATTTTCGGATTGAGCTGTAGCGGGCGAAATAGTCTTTGATGAACTTTTTGGCCTCGGCCTGGCTTATCCCAATCGAGCGTGAAAGGCCGAAAGCGCCCTGGCCGTAAATGATACCGAAATTGACGGCCTTGCAGCGTGAACGCATTTCGCTTGTTACCTGTTCGATTGGGCAATTGAAAATCTGCGAGGCGACGAAACGATGAATGTCCCGGTCGGCGGCAAAGGCGGCCATCATGGCCTGGTCCTTTGAAAAATGTGCCAGCAGGCGAAGCTCGATTTGTGAATAGTCGGCGCTTAAGATGCAATCGCTTTTTTTGGCGGGGATGAAGGCGGCGCGGATTTTGCGGCCAAGCTCGGTACGTATGGGTATGTTTTGTAGATTCGGGCTGCTGGAGCTTAATCGGCCTGTTGCGGTGATGGTCTGGTTGAATGAAGCGTGCAGGCGGTTGGTTCGTGGATTTATAAGTGAGCCGAGCTTGTCAACGTAGGTATTTTTCAGTTTACTCAAAGTGCGGTATTGAAGGAGCAAGTCGATAACGGGGTGCTGGTCGCTGAGCTGTTCGAGGACGGCTGCGTCTGTACTTCGTCCGGCTTTGCCGAGACGGATGGGTGTCAGGTTGAGTCTGTCGAAGAGAATCCTGGCGAGCTGCTTTGGAGAATCAATATTGAAAACCGAGCCGACGTGTTCGTAAATCCGCTCGGTGATAGTTTCAAGTGTCCCGGTGATTTCGCCGGACATTTTTCTCAGCAACCCCGTGTTCAGCGAGACGCCGTTGTATTCCATAGCTGCCAGGACAGAGACCAAGGGCATTTCAACTTCTTCGAATAATTTTTTAATAGAGGGGAGTTTTTCGAGACGGTCTTTAAGGTAAATATAAAGCTGAAAGGTTATGTCAGCATCTTCGGCGGCGTATTCGCAGGCGGCGGTTGTATCGACCATATCGAAAGTAAGCTGGTTCTTGCCTTTGCCGATAAGGGCTGATATTGGGATGCAATCGTAATTTAGGAAATCGGCGGCCATATTGTTTAATGAATGGCTGCGGGCAGGGTCGAGACAATAGGAGGCGACCATAGTGTCAAAGTAAACCCCCTTTACCGGCATCCGGGCGTTTTCGAGGACAAGCAGGTCGTATTTTATGTTCTGGCCGATTTTTTTTACGTTTTGGTCTGCCAATATGGGCGCCAGTTTTTGGCGAACCGTTTTTATATCGAGGTGCTTTGAGCCAAGCGGGGCCTTTAGCGGAAGATAGAAACTCTTGTGAGACTGCCAGGAAAAACTCATGCCGACCAGGTCGGCCCGCATAGCGGAAATGGAGGTGGTTTCGGTGTCGAGAGTGAATAATTTTTGCTTTTTTAGCTCGGCAAAAAAGCTGTCAAATTTTTTGTCAGTGTCTATCAACCGATAATCGTGCTCAACTGTTTTGACCGAAGCAGGTTGTTCGATGCTCAGTAATGACCGCTCATTTACAGTCGCGGCTCTGTCCGGATGCTCGATGTTCGTCAAGCCCAATTGTGTTAGCAGGCGGCTGAAGTCAAGTTCGGTGAAGAGCCGGGTAAGCTCGGCTTCGTTGAATTTCTTCACTGCCAAATCGCTGTAATCAATTTGAAGCGGAACATCGCAATCAATGGTAACCAATTCTTTGCTCAAAGTGGCTTTATCTTTGAATTTTCGCAGGTTGTCGCCTCGCTTGCCTTTTACTTCATCGACGTGCTCGTAAAGGTTATCAATTGAGCCGTACTTTTGTATCCAGGTCAGAGCGGTTTTTGGGCCCACATCGGGTACGCCGGGGACATTGTCGGAGGTATCGCCCTGCAGAGCGAGGCAGTCGATAAACTGATGTGGTGATATTCCCATTTCAGTGAGCATAGTTTGGGGGTCAGTTACCTTGCCGCTTTTTATGTCGTAGATGTTGGTATGCTCGTCAAGAAGCTGCAACATATCTTTATCTTTCGCGCATATATACGTGTCGATACCTTCGGCGCCGGCTTTTTTGACGAGGGTCCCGATTATATCGTCAGCTTCAAAGCCGTCGATGCGAAAGACGGGGACATTCATCGCTTTAAGAATCTGCTCAATCCGATTTATCTGTACAGGCATATCATCCGGCATTGGTGGGCGGTTGGCTTTGTATTGCGGGTAGATTTTAGTTCTGAAGGTGGGGGCTTTGCTGTCCATCGCAACGACGAGCATGTCCGGTTTTTGTCGCTGGATAAAGCCTACCAGAGCTGTCGTGAAAATGAAAGTGGCATTGGTAGGCTCGCCCGAAGGACTGGTTAGCTTCTGAGTCATCCGGGCGTAATAGGCGGCGTAGATGTGCGCGTGGCCATCGATTATGTAAAGTTTCTTTGCCATTGTTGCCACTTTACGTATTGGGAGGCGTGCTGTCAAGGGATACTCGATGCTCGATTCTGGATGCTCTTATGCCTTGTGCTCTTATGCACTTTTTTCCCTTATGCACTTGTGCACTTTTTGCTTTTTTCTTGAAAATCCGGCTTCAATAGTGTAAATTCCTCATTAACGGGCGAGCAAGCGAGGACATCTGGGATTTGTGGTTGTTAGTAATAGCTTTTAGATAGTGTACAGAAAACGGGGTTGAAAACGGTGGCTACCCTGAATAATCTTACATATCATGTTTCAATCAAGATCTAATATGAATGAAAAGCCAAAGATAATTAAAGCATCAAATCAAGATTTTACGATTATCAGTCAAGTAATAGCAAGAGCCTTTAATAATGATCCATTTTTAAATTGGCTTGTGCTTCAAGATACAAATCGAGAAAAACGTTTTATAAGAGCTTTTGAAGCATGTATTTATTTAGCTTCACATAATGGACTTATATATACAACATCTAAACATCGAGGATGTGCAATATGGTTTCCCCCTGGCAAATGGAATTTTGGCTTATTTCAACAGATATTGGGTTTGCCAAAACTTATTAAAATAACTGGGCTTAGAGCAGCAATTAGAAAGTTAAAAGGAATGAAGTTCATCGAAAGAAAGCATCCTTCTAAACCTCATTATTATCTATTTGTACTTGGAACTGATCCTCATTTTCAAAGAAAAGGCATAGGATCTGCATTATTGAAACCAATTCTCCAGATTTGCGATAAGGAAAGGATTCCAGCCTATTTGGAAACGTCGAATGAAAAAAACTTAGCCTTTTATGAACAATATGGATTTAAAACAAGTGAAAGTATATGGATGCCTTTTTCCGGCCCTAAGATGTGGTTGATGTGGCGTGAGCCTATGGATAAATGAAGAAACTAATAAATTTAGAATATTCAGGACGGCCACCCATTAATAGCTGGGGCGAGAGCAGCAGGTAAGATGTGCAGGGCACACTTTTTTCATTTGATGGGAATAGCTTTTGTGGTTATATTGTTCTTACAATGGCTGATTATAAGCGAACATTTGAAGTGCTGATTTTGCTGTTGGTTTCATCGTTGGGTTTCGCCGCTGGGCAGCCGGCACTGCAGCCCATAGTTGAAGTGGAAGAAGAGGTTTACCGGTATTCACCGGCCAACAATGGAGCCGGGCCGATGTGGTGCCGAGGCTCAACGTGTTTGGTGCGTATCGGCGAGGATGTTTTTGCCAGCGGCATTGAAACGCTTGAGGGCTTTAAGCCGCTGAACAATTGTCGCTGGATGCTCTTTCGGCGCGACTCCCGCGGCTGGCAGCAGGTGCAAGTCGATGAGGTGGGCCGTACTCGGGAGCCTTGTCCGCTCGCGGGTTTTTCCGGCGGCCGCTTGTTTATGTCTGTTAATCCAACGCTCACGACTGACCCAAACGCCTACGGCGGTCCTGCGCGGCCGGAAATTCTGGAATTCGCCGCGTCGGAGCCTAAAAAGCCGTTCAAAACAATGCTGCCGGCCTGGGACGGCACGCCCGCTTTCACCGAACACTCCTACCGCAGCTTTGCCGCCGATGGCCCCGGCCGCGAGATGATTCTTTTCCAGAACATCGGTTACACGCACGCCGAGTGGGCATTTCGAAACAGCGCAGGACAATGGATAAGCAAGGGTAAACTGAAGTGGCCTTGGGGCGCCGAATACGACAAGCCGCAGCCAATTCGTGTCTGCTACCCGAACGTTGCGTTGAAGAACCGCGCGGTGCACTTCTGCGGGGTGAGCGATATCATCGAGCCTTACCTGAAGTGGCGCGCGTTCAAGGAGAAACTCACCGGGCGCAAGTGGGATTATGATTTCCGCAGACTGTTCTACACGTGGTCGCCGGACATCCTGACGGGCGAGTTCAGCGATTGGGTCGAGATAGCCAGCCGTGACAAGACATGCGGGTGGATTATGCCGGGTGACCTTTGGGTGGCGCCTGATGGAGCGGCGCACATCGTCTGGACCGAGCGTGTCATCGACGAGCGGCTGCGAGAAAAATTCTTTCCCGATGCAAAGCAGAGCCACGCCTTGAACTATGCGATTATTCGGGAGGGTAAAGTGGTGATGCGCCGCACTTTATTGTTGGCAGAGAAAGGCAAGTCGAGGGAAATTCCTGGACTGCCGCGTTTCCAGGTTACGCCCGAGAATCGGCTGTTTGTTTTCTACTACATTAGCGGTATCGACGCTATGGGAAAAGCAGTTTCGCAGAACCGTATTATGGAACTTCATAAGGATGGCTCCAATAGCCCGCCGAGCCGGGTGCCGCTGCGGTATCCGATGAATAGTTACTTTACCACGACGGTGCGCGGCGGGTCACCGCCGTCGAAAGTTCTCGACTTGTTAGGCACACGCGCTGGGGACAGAAGCATTAACTATGCGAGGGTCCGACTCTACAAATGACCCTTGAAAAAATCGCTTCGGCGATTGTTGACTACATAGTATCTGTTGCGGAAAACAAAAATCGACGATGTCACCCCTGCCCCTGCTTTCGCAGGGGTAAACTTGTCCCCGCGAAAGCGGGGAGCAGGGGTCCAGAGTGAAAAAGCTGGATTCCCGCTCCTTCGGCCAAGCTCAGGACAGGTTTCGCGGGAATGACAAATATGGATACATACGCTTCTCCGTAAGGAGTCCTTAGGACTAACAGGCGTACTGTTTCCGCAACAGAAAATAGTTAGGTCATTGGGCTATTAGATGTCAGCAACAATTGAGAAAGTTATTGCCAAAGTCTTTTCTATGTCGGATGAAGTTTGGGAAAGACATGCTAATCCGTTGAGCGTCTGGACAAGATATTCAGTGCTTCCAATATTAGTTTTGGCATTTTGGAGCAGGGTCTGGTTAGGATGGTGGTCTGTTGTTTGTGTTGCCGTAGCTCTGTTTTGGGTTTGGTTAAATCCCCGGCTGTTCCAAAAGCCAAAGTCAACAAATAATTGGGCGTCAAAGGCCGTTATGGGGGAGCGGGTTTGGTTAAATAGAAAGGAAGTTGCAGTGCCTGAGCATCACAAGATGTTCCCAAACATATTAAGTATTGTGGCAGCCGTAGGAATGGCGTTCTGTATTTACGGAGTAGTCAGGCTGCATGTATGGCCCACCATTTTCGGTGTTGCTTTGGCCTATCTGGGAAAGAGCTGGTTTCTTGACCGTATGGTTTGGCTATACGAAGATATGAAAGAGGCACATCCTGAATATAGAAAATGGTTATATTGAAATCAAGCACTAACAATACGCTCCAGGGGCGGGCGAGGCCGCCGCAGAGCTTGACTTTAGAAAGCAGCGGAAACGAGTGGAAGCCAGATCCTTCGGCTGTGCTCAGGATGCCCCCGGCGCGCCGGGAACAATTTTTTTAAACTTGTGCTTGACAATGGCCGAGTATTATAGTAGATAGTATCGGTGAGAAGTTTACTTAGATTGCTACGGTTTGAATATTATGAATAGTAACATGAACAATGCGATTATCATAATTATTGCGGAGAAGCTCAAGCTGCCCTGAGAAAGCTATAGTAACAGGTATCTAAAAGCCTTCCAGAGCAGCAAACTTTGGAGGGCTTTTTTTGTTGGTGAACAAGGAGACAAGTACATTGCTTCACAAATATCACGACTATACTGAAAAGGAAGTATTTCCTAAAAATAGATTTCTCCGCTCCGCGATGCTGCGCATCGCTTCGGTCGAAATGACAAAGGGTGATGTTGACAATGCTAATTAGAGCATTTACTATATGCCGTTTGATTGTTTTAGACTTTTGCTCCGTTGAAAACATTGTAGGCGTCATTCCGAGCGCAGCCGAAGGCGGAGTCGAGGAATCTGTTTTTAATAGATTTCTCCACTTCGCGATGCT
>JAUWBX010000283.1 GCA_030609625.1 Phycisphaerae bacterium | reverse complement strand
GCCTATCCGGGCATCGGCGCTGAAGAACGTGGCCAGGCCCAGGCAATAGCGGTCAATCTTAATCAGATGCCACGCTTAAGGGTGCCGATAATTTGTATTGTCATCGGAGAAGGCGGTTCCGGCGGTGCTCTTGGGATAGGCGTGGGCGACAGACTGGCAATACTTGAATTCGCATATTATTCGGTTATATCGCCTGAGGGTTGTGCCGCAATCCTGTGGCGCGACGGCTCACAGGCACCCAAAGCTGCCGAGGCACTTAAACTAACGAGTAAGGATTTGTATAAGCTCGGACTGGTTGACGCAGTGATTTCTGAACCGCTCGGCGGCGCACATCGTAATCTTCACGATACCGTTTATAATGTCGAGAAATATATTGTAAAAACACTGCGGGACCTCAAACGCACAAAGCTCGACAATCTGCTCGACAACAGATACAAAAAATTGCGCTCGATAGGCGTCAGTCCCGCAGAGAAGCTGCGCCGCAAAACCCTGGCAGGCAAAGAAAGAGTGAAGGAAGCACTGGAAGCTATCCCGACCAAACGAAAACGAATTCCCGCCAAGGTCTGATCCCCGCTTCCGCGGGGACGAATTTACACCTGCGCGAACAGGTGTTTCAGATTTGGATGTGAGATATCTTCACAATTTTGGCCCTCAAATTGGCTTCAACATTTACAAGCTTCTGGAAGGAGAGCAATTATGGCGAATAAACAACACAGTTCAGAAAAAGAAAAATTTTTCCGCATACCAAAGAAAAACAAAAACCTATTAACTCGAAGAAATTTCATCGCAGCCGCAGCCGGAATCGGCGCGATGGGCGTTGTTGCAAAGGGCGCAAAGAAGACAAAAGAGGATGAATCAAAGATGCCCGTATGGACGGGGGACTTAAAAAGCGCCACAAAAAAGACTCCCCGGATTCCCACCACATCAAAACCTAACGGACTTAATATGATTGTAATCATTGCAGATACGTTCCGTGCGGACCATCTTGGCTGTTATGGCAGTACCCGCATAAAAACGCCTTATCTTGACAAGCTGGCAAAAGAAAGTGTGCTGTTCGCAGATGTTACTACTGAAGGACTGCCTACCATACCCTGCAGAAGAGTCTATCACACAGGCAAAAGCGTCCTTCCTGAGGCGAAGTGGCAGCCCCTTGCCGATAGTGATATTACTTTTGCCGAAGTTCTGCAAAAGCATGGTGTAACAACTGGTTTTATTGTTGATACCTATCATCATTTCAAGCCCAATTATAATTTTCATCGCGGATTTGATTCCTGGCATTGGGTTCGCGGACAGGAAACTGACAGATGGAAAAGCGGCCCGAAAGAAAAGTTTGACCCGAAAAAGCATATGCCCGCTCATTTGTGGAACCAGCGCTATGACGCAAATATGCGTCAGTACCTGATGAATACACAGGACAGAAAAAGCCAGGAAGATTACTTCTGTGCCCAGTCCTGTGGAGCGGCTGCGGATTGGCTCGAACAAAATGCCAATGGCAGCCCCTTTATGCTCTGGATTGATATGTTTGACCCTCATGAGCCGTGGGATGCACCTGAGCGATTTCAGAAAATGTATCGTGATGAATATCCCTATGAAAGATATTTGTTCGGATATGGGGTCAGGAACGCTGATATTCGCCCGGATGATTTACCTGTTATAAAAGACCTTTATGCAGCCGAAGTTACGTTCAGTGATTATTGTATCGGTCGCCTTTTGAAAAGGGTTGAGCAGTTGGGCTTGATGGATGATACAATCATCGTGTTTTCGACCGACCACGGTACTCATCTCGGCGAGGAAGGTTGTGTACAGAAAACCCCCGGGCTTCTTAATGCCTGTGTTACTCGTATTCCGTTAATTATAAAACACCCCGATAAGGGATTTGCCGCGAAGCGTATTGACGGACTTGTCAGTGCTGTCGATTTTATGCCCACGTTTCTTGCGCTGCTTGGAATTGATGATTATAAGAATATGGATGGGGGGAATATGTGGAAGCTGGTAACAGGGCAGGCTCCCTTACTCCACGAAAATGTTTATACGGTCTTTAACAAATTCGGCGCGATTCACAATCTGGATTGGCACTATTTCCAGAACGTCGCAGGTAAAAGCCTCGGCAAAGGGCCTTGCCTTTATAACTTAAGAACCGACCCGGGCCAGACCAGGAATGTTATTAAAAAATTTCCGAAAGTAGCAAAAGATTTAAGAAACAAATTGCAGAATCATCTCAAGGTCAAAATACCCCCCTTGAAGTTGTAATTAATATCTATTGTGCGAAAAACCGATGTTGTCACCCCTGCGAAAGCAGGGGTCCAGAGCGGAAAAGCTGGATTCCCGCTTCCGCGGGAATGACAAATACTGTTTCCGCAACAGGTTAATTAGGGTCTGTGGCAGGTTTTCACGGTACCATATAAGATCCAAATCAGTCGGTTTGAGTTACTATTTTTATCTATGATGGCAAAAAGGCTGGAAGCGGTTTGATTTTACAAAAATATAGGGCAGGCCTCCTTGCCCACCCTAATAACAGACCTTCAAACAGATGTGAAATTCCCGGATAAATATCTTCGCTAACTATCCTGCGTACCTGTTAAATGTGTCTTCCAGAACTTGCATCACGACGCGCGCCGTAATACAAAAATCTGCTCGCTAAAAGCTATTCACTATACGTTAGCCGTTTTTGAACTTCTCTTGGGTCTTTGCCTTCTTCGATGGCTTTTATTTTTCTTACTCTTCTTTCATGTCTTCCACCGCTGAATTCGGTGTTGAGCCACACTTCCACCATTTTTCGCAATAATACTTCTCCGACCTGGTCCCCTGACAAACACAGGATATTTGCATCATTGTGGTCACGTGAAATCTGGGTGCTTAGCTCATCATGGCACAGTGCAGCTCTAATCCCACCTACTTTGTTTGCCGCTATGCTCATTCCGATACCGGTTGCGCAAACTAAGATGGCTCTGTCAACCTGTTTTTTTGACACCGCCATTGCTGCTAAATAAGCAGGGTCAGGGTAATCAACAGGATTGCTGTCGTTGGTGCCAAAATCAATACACTCGTGGCCCAACTCAGCAATTATGGCCTTGATTTGCTGTTTCGCTTCGAAACCACGATGGTCGCTTCCAACTGCTATTTTCATATCACAAGCTCACTAATCTTTTCCTTCACGGCTGTTTCTATCATATCAGCACAACTATTGAAAAACTCCTGGGGGTGACCTATCGGGTCAGCAATACCTTTATCTCCTGCTAATAGAAAACACTTATTCGCAGCCTCGTGACTAAGAGCAATAATTTTCTCCTGGTGTATTCGCTCCATTGCGAAAACAAAGTCACTCTCTTCGATAAGCTCTTTGGACAACCCTTTGTTCCTGTGAGCTGTTAAATCTATTCCCTTGGCTGCACAAGCTACTATCGCTTCGGCGCTTGCTGGAAAACCACTCGTATCCATAACCCCGCCGGAACTTATTTTATAACCTGCTTGCTCCAGTTGGTCAACCTTGCATTGCAATTTTTTTGCCAAATATTTTCGAAATATTCCCTCGGCCATTGGACTTCGGCAGGTGTTGCCGGTACAAACGAACAAAAACTTGACCGCTGACATCTCATCTAACTGGGCTTGGGAATATACACCGGGCCTTAAAATCTCTAAACCTATTTTGCCTATTTTAACAACAGTGCTGCTCTTTTTGTGTTTACAAGGCCCGGCATCCAGCAGCAGCTCGATTTGGCCTGATAACTGAGCAAGAACCTGCTCGGCATCGACCGCCGGTGGTTGACCCGCTATGTTCGCGCTTGGTGCAATGACAGGATTGTTCGTTGCTTGCAGCAACATTGTGGCTATCGGGTTGTCCGGACAGCGAATGCCTATGGAATTATTTGTATATAGACTTTTGAAAAACTTTCTTTCGAGATTCTTTTTCTGTTTGTCAATATCCGTATGGTCTAATTCGAAGACTATGGTCAAAGGTCCGGGCCAGGCGTTCCTGATTAATTTTTCAGCCCTTAATCCGATGGTCGGTACATATTTCTTGACATTGTTTTTTTGCCCGATATGTAATGTGTAGTATTTGGTGCGGTCTCTGCCTTTAATATCGTTGAGCCTTGCTAATGAGTCGGTTTTGGCTTGGCAGGCAATCCCATAGACGGTTTCGGTCGGGAACGCCACCAGTCCACCATCATCGACAAGAGATGCGGCTTCCTTGATTTTCGCCGAATCAACATTTGCAGCATCGAGTTTTACAACCTTTGTTTGCATTGGTGCCATAAAATACACCACCAGAGGCCGAATGGCAAGATTTTCTACCCCCAACGCGCCAATCTCACCACAACAATAATCAATTTGCTTTGTTGAAAACATGGACTGTCATTCCTTCGACAAGCTCAGGAGGGACTCTGAGGCGAAGCCGAAGAATCTCAATTCTTGAGCCATAAAGAGATTCTTCACTCCCCCGTTCGACTACGCTCAGGGCTAAAGGCTGCGCTCCGT
>JAUWBX010000235.1 GCA_030609625.1 Phycisphaerae bacterium | reverse complement strand
GTTAGCTGGCAGAGATATGAAGATAAGCAGCTTGTTGGGCAAGCCCAATTGCCGTGGGGTTTTCTGCCGGTGGTGCATATCCAGAATATTGCTCAGCCATACTATTATGAGGGACTAAGCGATGTCGAGCCGTTGATACCGCTGCAGGACGAGCTTAATACCAGATTGAGCGACAGGGCGAGCAGGATTACGTTCCAGTCGTTCAAGATGTATCTGGGCAAAGGGATAGAGGGCTTTGAGGATAAGCCCATTTCGCCCGGCAGGATGTGGTACACCGACAATCCGGAGGCGACTATCGAAGAGTTCGGCGGAGATGCGGCGACGCCAAGCGAGGGTATGCACATTGCTGAAATCAGAGAGGCATTGGACAAGACCAGTGGGGTAACACCGGTGGTGGCCGGGGTTTTGAAGAACAAGCTCGGCAATCTTACAAGCGCGGTGGCCCTTCGACTAACGCTTATGGGGATGCTCTCAAGGAACGAACGAAAGAGATTTACTTACAGCGAGGGGCTCAAAAGAATCTGCAGGATGGTTCTGGCGATACTCGATACGGCCAATATCTATAAGACTTCCGAGATGGACAGAGAGGTCGATATCGTTTTTCCCAGCCCACTGCCAGAGAATGTGATGGAGAAACTAAAAGAAGCCCAGATTAAAAAAGAGTTGGGTGTTCCACCTGAGCAGGTGCTCAGAGAATTAGGTTATGAGAGTTCATAGTTGGTTGTTCATAGTCTATGAACAAAGAAGGAGATTTTATGAGTCCGATTGAGACGCAAGAAGTTTTGTCAGAAGACATAACAGGAGCAAGTGAGAATGACAATATGAAACTTGTTCCGGTAGTTGAGTCAATCCGCTATCGAAAGAGGGCACAGAGTGCTGAAAAAAAGGTCGAAGCTTTGACTGAGCAGTTGGTGGAGGCAAAATCACAAGTAACAACGATGTCTGAGCAATTAAGCAACATCCAGGCCGAACAGAAGCTAACTCGCAAATTAGCTGCTGCGGGGACTGTCGAATTGGAAACGGCTGTGTTGCTTGCCAAAGCCAGAATGGAAGGCCAAACGGAAGCGGATTTGGACGGCGTAATTGAGCAGTTGAAAAAGGAAAAGCAATATCTGTTCGGCAGCGTCAGTGGAGCTGTAACAGCGAAAAAGACAGCAGGGGCTAAAGAGCGAATGACAAACAATCAAACAGTTCTCGAAAGAGCAGCTAAGAAGGCGGCAACGACAGGTAACCGAACAGATTTGCAGGAGTATTTGAAACTGCGAAGAAATTTTATCTGAGTTCATAGTTCGTAGTTCATAGATTAAAAACTACGAACGGATAACTACTAACTAAAAAAGGAGAATCAAAAGATGGCTTTTACAGGAAAAGCAACTTATTCAGCGGGTACAACTCTACCGGAACTGGCTGAGGATGTATCGGATTTGATAGGGATAATTTCGCCTTATGAGACACCTTTACTGGATGCTTTGGGTGACCCGATGAGAGAGGCGATGAGTACACATCATGAATGGCTTGAAGATGAACTTCTGCCCAACAAAGATGCTATCAACGACAGTACCTATACCGACCCAAGCACCGATACCGACTTTGTAGTTGATAACGGCAGCAGGTTCCGCGTGGGAGACCAGATTCAGGTTGAGGGCAGCGAGGAATTAATGCTCGTGACCGGTATCAACAGCAATACGCTGACGGTGGTTCGCGGGTATGCGGGCACTACGGCAGAAGATTTGGCCGACAATCAGGTGATAAACATTCTCGGAAATGCCGCTCTTGAAGGGGCGGACAAGCCCGGTGCGAGATTTACCAATCGCAGCAGGTGCGGCAACTATACGCAGATATTTACAGCTACGGTGGAAGTGAGCGGGACGGATATGGCTGCGAGCCAGTTGGGTTTGGCTGATGAGATGGATTACCAAAAACAGGAACGCCTGCGGGAGCTGATTCGCGATTTGGAAAATACGGTTGTCAACGGCGGTAAGCCGACGAGCAATCCCGAAGGCAGTGATTCGGTGAGAAGGTCAATGAAAGGCGTTATTCAGCACCTGTCAACTAACGTTTTCCATACCGGCGATAGTGGCTTTCCGACGGGCACCGGCCTTGACGAGGACAAGATTAATTACGTGCTCAGGCAGATTTGGGAGAGCAGCAACGGCAATGTTGACCTGATTGTTGTCGGCGGTTTTCAGAAGCGAAAGATAAACGCTTTTTCAGCCGACAGCCGAACCTACGGAGCCAACGATACCACCTTCACCGATATGATTAGCATTTACGAGAGTGATTTCGGTGTTTGCAGAATTGTTACCACACGATGGATGCCACAGGATGCGGCACTGCTGCTGGATTCGTCCCGTATCAATGTGCTGCCGTTAGCGGGGCGAAACTTCTATTTCAAGCCGTTGGCAAGCGGCGGTGACTATGAGTGCGGCGAATTGATTGGCGAATATACCGTGGAGCTCAGGAACGAAGCGGCACATGGTCTTATTCGCGATCTGATTACCAGCTAAATTGCGGGGGTGTAGCAGACGCATCATAATGTGTGCGGGCGAAGGTGCCCAAAGGGTAAACACTCTTTGGGCACCTGCCCAGCCCTGTTAACCGGAAGGGAGCCAAAGGAAATGGTTAGTTTCTCAAACGATGCAGATATTTTGAAATACGAGCCGATACTGTTCGGAGAATTGCATCTGCCACAGCAAGTGTTGGCGACGGGGACAGGCGGGACGCTTAGCGGGACGACGTTTACCGCAGGTGGTGCTGATTTTGTAAGTGCGCAGGTCTCGGCAGGCGGCGTTATCTATCTGCGTTCTGCGGATGGGACGCTGGACGGGACGTATGAGATAGTTTCGGTGGATTCGGCGACGCAGCTTGGCATTTCCGTAATCAGGTCGGATTTTTAGGGACAATAGATTGTCGTAAGTCTTTTAACAATAAAGACATAGCAGAACGGGCTGAAAAACTGTGTGTGAAACTGGCCTTATTTATTGGGCCAATGACCGCCCGGGGCAAGGACCATGGGCAATCGTCCCGGACTCGGAAACGAGTAGCGGCGCCGTGGTAAATTGGTATTATTCTTCTGTAAGCCGGCGGCCCTGGCCATGATCACCTCAGCCAGGGCCTGCTGGCAGAATTAGAAAGGTAAAAATGTCGAAGACAAAAACCAAGCTTTCGTCCGTAGAGATAGCGAAGAAACAGAGGCATGTATTTTTGCTGCGGAAGGTACAGGAAAATAAGACACTTTCCAAAGCTGAGCTCGCCGAGCTGAAAAGATACGAGCGTCAGACGGCCGGCAAGATAACCGCAAAGGCCGGGGTGACATCGAAGGTACAGCCGAAAAAGAAAAAGACCTTAGCGAAGGCCGGGAAGCGGGGCCGTTCGCCACTGCGCGAGGCTGAGGTTCGCAGATTAGCATTAAGATGTGAGGACGTGGCTGATGCGGATTCGGAAATCAGGACCCGCAGCCCTTTGGTATTGATATTAAAAAGGTTTCCGCGGTTGAAAAAAGCATGGGACCGCGGCCGGTTCCTGCGGAATCTCAGGGACTTGGCATCTCAAGCGCCATCGATAGCACAGGCAGCCAGCCATCTGGGGTTTAGCGAGCAGAAATTTCAGGAGCTGCTCGATGAGGATATGGAAGTTGCGGATATCTGGAAGAAAGAGCAGCTGAAACTCTACGTGGAGACAAGAAGACAGGTTTTTGAGCTTGCCGCGGACGATGTCTCATGGGCTAAAAAATGCATTTATGATCTAATGACAAAGCATCCGGAAGCCGGATTGAGGGCAGATGTTCTGGAGGTTAGTATTACGACCGAGCAACTTGCAAAGCTGACAAAAAAATCAATTCAGACAATTTACAACTGGCTTAAGAAGTTCAATTTGCCGCGAAATACCGACAAGACCTTTAATCTGTGCATGGTCTGGGCGTGGTATGAGGAGTTCTTACTCAAGAAGGCATCGGGGGGGGATGCATCGATAACCCCACTGGACCCGCTAAAGCAGGTCAAGGCAGAGCGGATAAGATTAGAACTTCGGAAAAGCAGGAAGGAGCTTTTGAACCGGGACGAAGTTATTGCTGGGCAAATAGTCTGGTTCCACAACATTCTTGGATGCTTCGAGCGTGGTGTTGAGGAATTGACGAGATTATGCTATGGCCAGGATAGAGAGAAAATTGCAGAAATATTTGAAAGTTTCTTCACACGACTTCACGTCGAATCTTGCAAAATACCGAAGGAGTTCCATCTATCGAT
Organism: Phycisphaerae bacterium; assembly: GCA_030609625.1. Lineage (GTDB taxonomy): Bacteria > Planctomycetota > Phycisphaerae > Sedimentisphaerales > Anaerobacaceae > NIOZ-UU13. Next base: position 727 of record JAUWBX010000235.1, on the reverse strand, counting down.
GAAGCAAGAGCAGGACTTGTTCGAGTTTCTGCGGAGTTTAAAACCGCATGAAAGCACCGGTGACACTACCTAAGCCCGTCATTCAACAAGAAGTGCTCGATGCCTGTAGGAAACGCGACGTTCCTTCGCTTGCCGATTGGGCCTCGGCTCGCTATATTTTGCCAACCGAAACAGCTGAGCACGCGGGCCCGTGGTCCCATGATTTCACTCCTTATCTTCTGGAGCCGATGAAGTGGCTCTCGGATATGGTAACACGCCAGGTGACGGTATGTGCATGTACACAGGCAGGAAAAACGGAGCTAAGCAATATATTTATCGGCAGGACTGCCGATACCGCACCCGCGTCAGTACTTATCGTCATGCCCCGGGAAAGCGATGCTAACCGCAGGATGGCTACCCGGCTGCGCCCAATGTTCAAGTCGACGCCATCGCTTTTACATCACCTGGGCGGCAAGCTTGAAAGGCTGAACATAGGCAAGGAGACAATCCTTGAGAATATGCATTTATACATTGCCTGGTCCAACAGCCCGGCCGCCCTGGCGGACAACCCTGTGTGTCACGTTGTACTCGACGAGGTTGGTAAGTATCCGCCGGCCACGGGAAAAGAGGCTGATCCTATTTCGCTGGCTAAGAAAAGGCAGCGGACATTTCGCTCCCGATCGAAGCTGCTGGTCATGTCATCACCCGTGGGTGAAGGACGGCAAGGTGACATATTTGATGCGGAGTT
>JAUWBX010000144.1 GCA_030609625.1 Phycisphaerae bacterium | reverse complement strand
TGACTTCAAGCAGGTAGAGCGCCAGGCCGTAGGTATGGGTGTCAGTGCATGGCAAATTGGGGGACTGAGCTGTATGCGGGAGCTTCGCGATATGGCAATGTCCTTAGCCAAAGAGAGTAACGAGTCTGTTGTTGACTACATAGGCGTTTGGTGGGACGGTATTGGAAGCTGGCGAGAGCCGTCACTTGTCTGAAAGCCGGAGTTAATCATCGGGCCGAATAAGTCCAACTTGTCTCGGCGAAGGCCGAGACCAGAGCGGGACAAATTCAGTATTGATGGGAGCACAATAAAAAACAAGGGCGAAGTTGTATGGCTTCGCCCTTATTGCTTTTAGCGTTGTTCGCTTCTTTTTACAGTGTTCTTCTTTTTCTGAGCCAGCCGACAAGGCCTACACCAATACTACCCAACAAAATAGCACCTGGAGCCGGTATGAAGGTCATATTCGGTCCGTGGAAATAGTCCGGAGCCCCAGAATTCACCGGAAACGTTGGGGGTACGTCCGTACCCAATCCCCACACTGATTTGCTGAAGCTTATCAAGTCACCACCAGGGACCGTACCACCATCGAACGTGGGACCAGTACCACTAATGGTCCAGTTGTGCAGCGGGTCGGACGGGTTGAAGCCGTAACCGGCTATGGTGTACGTTCCAGGCGCGAGGTGGAGCGGTGCTGGTAGCGGCTTGAAGAGGTACGCGCCAGTCAACGTGCCCGGGTCGCCAGCCGTAAAATTCATTTGGGCTAATACCGTTGTTTTATCTGGAGCGAATATTAGAGTCGAGAGTGTGCCACCGCCCAAAATACCGTTCTGGCCGCTGTCGTATATGCCAAGGTCGAGGACGTAAATCCCCGTGACGGGGTTGACAACAAACTCCAGTCCAACGCTACTATATAACCAACCATGATTTCCGGTGAAGGTGGTTGCCGTATGCATCGTGAAGACAGTCGGCCCCGCTTGCGTTGTACCACTGATGGTCAGAATCAGTGTTGTTATTACACAAATTGTAATTAACTTTTTCATCATAAGTATCCTTTTAAAATGTGTTGTTTTAGAGACTTTTCCTTCTTCGCAGCCAGCCGACAAGACCCACACCGATACTGCCTAACAAAATAGCACCGGGAGCAGGTATCCATCCCGGTGGATGTTCGGGTTCTGGTGGTTCTGGTTCCCAGTCCGGGTCGTCATATTCATAGTCAATTGTAAGTGTGGATGTTTTTACCTGTATTAGCTTCCCCGATGGAATAGATAAGCTTATCGTCGCCGACTCATCCGTCAGTTCATCCAGAGCACCTGTATAGTCACCAAGGTTTAAACTGGTAAGGACATTGGCTTGGGGACTACCTTGCGTTAGATTCCCCAAACTAGTAGTGTTGTCGAGTAGTGTGATTGGAATCGTCTCCTGAAAAACGTCCTGTGCCATAATGTCTAATGTTGCGGAAGTTATCGCAGTAGGTGTGTAGGCAAAGCTCCACGTGTGTGTCCAACCGAAGGTAGTTGGACCGATTATATTGCCCGAAGAGATATTCATCGAATCAGTTACTGAACCTGTAAGTGTTGGAACTGCGTTTGCTGTGCTGCTGACTATTAGTAACAATGCTGCACAAATTATTATTAATTTCTTTTTCATCTGTTAACCTCCTCCTTTCGAAGGTGTAAAACGTGTTTTTTTAAGTTATGTTTATCTTAATTTTACTTTCGCTTACATATACGCATTTTTATGATTCGTTTTACTACTACTCCTTTAGTACTTTTCTGTAAAAATGGAAAACTTAACTAATAAGAATTCCATCAACCTCCAACTCAAAAGGGCTTTGCGCGCACTAAGCTCTCCGAATAAGGGAGGTTGCTAAGTTTCAGGCCGAGTTAGGCGGTCCTCGGGGTAGTTGTTGGAAAATGAATGCTGGTGAAAAACAAATATACTGCTCAGCTCCCGGAGCCGGGCAGATAGTTGCAGGTTTCAGTAAGGATGAAAAATGCGTTATTGTGAATTGAGGCGATCCGGCGTTGCTCTTGGTTCGTGCAAAGACAAAATACTCACGCGATGTATTGAGATTGCTTCCCCTTCGACTCCGCTCAGGGCTAAAGGCTTTTTGCGCTCGCAATGACAGAAATGGCGCTCGCAATGAGGTAAGGAACGTTGGTAATGGCAATGAAATTGTGCCGGCCGGTATTCCGGCTAAATGGCGAAGCAGGCCGATGTATTGCGTGCTTTCAATGTCACTGCGCAGACGGCAAGATTCTTCGAGCTGATGTAAGGTAGCAGCATTAAAACAAGATTTTCGTTGGACATTTTTTTTACTGATATGTGCTGCTAATTGTGGTATGGCATGAAATCCGGCTTGTCCTGCCCATAACAGGCCGACAAGGACTGCCAGCCAGACCTTGCGGTCCTTAACCAATGAAACGCAGAGGAATCCCGTTAGGACCATGAAAAGCGCAGCAGGTACGGGTGGTAAACTCTTTGCGCCAAGAGGTGGCGAGTCTGTAAAGTCAGCGGGTGGCTTTAGAATTTCTTTGCCAATAGCTGCCAGGCGGGAGTTGGAAGGTACGTTAATTTGGCTTGTTTCAGGTACATAGGTGACGTGCGTATCTGAAGCTGGTGAGACAGCAGCAGCAACGAAGTGCTTATTACAATCGCACATCGTTGGCGCAGCGCTTATAGCCGTGGCCACAACGAGCGATAACAATATAACCAGCAATTTATTATTTTTTCCTGATACCACTCCTCACTCCTCACTCCTTCGCCTCCTTACAGGCTGCCTCACTCTCGAACAAGTAAAATGGCGCACCATTATACTAATAACGAACCTAAGGCTTAATCCTCCTCCATTGAGGAATACCCTTATGTTGTATTATTTTATCAAGTTCCAAATCGTATGTCCAGAAAAAAATGGGAGAAACGGAGGGTTTTGCAAAATTTTTTCCATTTTTGAGAATATGGTTTTTTTGTAGCTATATCATCTTTTATCGCCGAGATAATCGTGAAAACTACAGAATTCTCGTAGAAGAGACGAAACAAGTAGTTGGAATGATACTTTTGGGTTAGTCCTAAAGTGGTATGGGTTGAGATTTGTTACGCTTCGGGCGATACCCATATTGGTTTGAACAGGGATGGTGTGATTGATTTTTTAGCGTTGTTCGCTTCTTTTCACAGTGTTCTTTTTCTTCTCAGCCAGCCGACAAGGCAGAGACCAATACCGCCTAATACGATAGCACCGGGAACAGGTATCGGTTCATAAGTAACTGTAAGGGTGGATGATTCTAAGGTTATTGCCCACATGTCCATGTCATAAGGGTTCGTTGAATCAATATCCACCCATATATCAATATTCCCATCCATCAAGTCGGCAAATAAATCAGAGGTGAGGTTCAAGGTGGTTATAGACCATTGGTCATCCCCGCCCTGAAGGCTTCCTATGTTGGTGCCGCTGGAGCCACCGCCAAGGATAATATCTACTTCAGAAGGAGAGTCCACGTCCCACGCCTTAATTGCTAATGTTGCGGAAATTATCGAGGCGGGCGCCGGTCCGGGCGGGCTAAAGGTGTGTGTCCAGCCCCAGTCTTCATCCCACCAACGGTAATAGATTGCATCAGGGTGGGGTGCGATTTTACCTAAAGAACTACCTGGAGGTAGGAAATAGGTGTTAGACTGGCCATCGCTAGAATCAACCATATCCGCAACTGTTATACTTGCATAAGCTGAGCTGTTGACGGCCAGCATCAACGTTGCAAAAGCGCAGATTGCAATTAACTTTCTCATAGTCTCATAATCCTGTTCTTTCACAGGGTGTGTATCCTAAGTTGTTTTAAAAAGTCCTGCTTTTTCTCAGCCAGCCGACAATTTCTACACCGATACTGCTAATTAAGCAAAACCTCTCCGGGTACGGCAAGAGTTGATAGAACTCCTGCGTTTCCTTATAGGCTGCTTTGAACAAATAAACTAATGGTGCACCGTTCTACTAATAATCTAAGGGTTAATCCACCTCCCATTGAGGAACATCCCCCTCCCATTGAGGAACATTCTTATTGTTTATTATTCTATCAAATTCCGAACCGAATGTCCAGAAAAAAATGGGAAAAGCAGAAGGTTTTGCAAGATAATTTGCATTTTTGGGATTATAGTTTTTCTATGGTTATATCACTATCAATCGCCGAGATAATCGTGAAAACTACGGAATTTTCGTCCGGACAAAGCAGGTAGTTGGAGTGCCACTTTTGAGTTAGCCCTAAAGTGCTATATAAGACCTCAGATATGATTGTTGAAAGGTTTTTTATTCGGACCAGGTTGCTGTTGGTACCGATTTTATTTCATGTCTCGGCTAATACCTGCTTACCGCGTGATGCCAACGGCTTTCGCCTGAAACTCCGGTGCAGGGCAATTATCACTGTGCCAGGTCAGTTGAAATACACAGCGTCAAATTAACCCGGAGCCATGTTATTCGGATGTAATTTTTTAAGCTCGAACCCGCCGACTGCTTGTTAAGTGGTGAGTAGTGAGTGGTGAGTAGTCAATTAACCATTTAACTTAGTGGTTTTTTTATTTTGACGTTGTCGTCGATTATGGATATTGTATTACCCGAAGGCTAAACGCAGAAAGGATAATTTAAATGTGGTATGCTATTTCTTTTGCCAGCATTGTAATCGTAGGTCTGTTAGCTTTTTTGATGGGGAAAAAATTGTCCGCGGCGCCCAGGACTGAATCAAAAACAACTACGTTTCTGATTAAATCCATCCAGGCGATAGCGGAATTAGCGGTTCTGGAATATAGAACCGAAGGTGTTACGGAGATAAAGGAAAAGAAGACCAGTCTTATTACCGTTCGCTGGAAAAGAGGCTTATTGAGATATACGGCTAAGCTGAAAGTTGGTTTTGAGCTGGACCAAATGGATTACACTATCAACGATTCACAAAAGGTGATTCAAATCGTGCTGCCAAACCCAAGAGTCTTAAGCTGTGAAATCTACAACCGAAAGTTTTACAAACTACCTTTGGAAAAAGCGGAGAATGTCCCCTGGAAGTACGACATAGTGGAAGATTTCAGCTCCGATGAAGTACTCGCCCTTGACGATGAGGCCAGAAATAATGCCCTCGAAAATGTGAATGAATTCTTCGTCCTGGACATGCTTCGGAACAAAACCAAACTAACCTTCAAAAAAATCTTTTCTCTTTCTTATCCCGAATACACCACAGATATATCTATTATAGATGAGCCTGCTTCCCAAACCATTGCCGAACTTCCCGGAGAAGCAGCTTCCGAAGACCAGGCTTCCAACTCCGACAAATAGTGAAATACGGCCGGTAAAGCTTTTGACATAACAAACACTTTTCGGGATTAAGAAGAAATACCTCTCTGCAAAGTTCCTTTTTTTATTTTAATTTGTCTCTTATTCTTTTAATATACCCTTATGCTGGAAAAAGGGCTTGTTCAGATTTATACCGGGGATGGCAAGGGCAAAACCACCGCTGCGTTCGGCTTAGCTCTGCGTGCGGCCGGCCAGGGAAACAAGGTCCTGATATATCAATTTTTGAAACCCCCGTCTCTTGATATCGGTGAGCGATTCGCACTGCAATTGGGCGCTGTCAGAATCAGGACCGAAGCACTTGATACTCCCTGGAATATGTCCAAATCTTTTGAGGACGAAAAAGCTGTCGCCCGGATGCAGGCTGCAATCAGCGAGGCCCTTGAAAGAATCGCACAGATGGCGGAGAAAAGGTTTTACGATGTGCTGATACTTGATGAGATTATATTTTGCCTTTCAAAAGGCCTGGCCAAATTGGAAGATATTAAAAATATAATCGACAGAAGAGACCCTGTTGTCGAAATTGTTATGACCGGCAGAGGTGTAACTAAGGAATTGATAGAATTAGCGGATTTGGTGACGGAAATGAAAAATATCAAGCACCCGTTTGATAAAGGAATAAAAGCAAGACGTGGTATCGAATTTTAAAACCGCCCGGCTTGTTTGGATAGGCAGGATGAGGTTGCTTGGGAAATGCTGGATTAGGTGTAAGCTATGATAGAGGTTGACAGATTAAGCAAATCTTTTCGGCGTCACAAACGAAAGGGCAAGGGCCGCCATCAAAAAGACGCACACGAAGATGGAAAGTGGTTTTACGCGGTGAGGAATGTCAGTTTTCGTGCTGAAACCGGGAGCATTT
>JAUWBX010000263.1 GCA_030609625.1 Phycisphaerae bacterium | reverse complement strand
GGCGACGGGGTCTATGAAGTGGTGCGAAGCTACAACGGCAAGATTTTTTCACTTGAAGAACATATGCAAAGGTTCGCCAACAGCCTGAGTGCGATTGAAATAAGCGGCGTGGATATTCACCGGATTCTCAGGCGGGTGCTGAAGTCTTTCGACGCTGCCGGTATTTCCAACGCCAAGATATATTTTCACATTACACGAGGTTCAGCACCGCGAAACCATCTCTGCGATGCTGATTTAGAGCCCATTTTTTTTCTGACCGTTACAGAATTAGAGGATGATTTAGAAGCGAAGACCAAAGGTATTGCGGTATCGACCCATCCGGATTGGCGATGGAAACGATGTGATATAAAGTCGCTGAATTTGTTAGCCAATGTTCTTGCGCGTCGGGATGCCGCTCAGAAGGGCTGTGCCGAGGCGATACTTGTCGATGAGGCCGGCCTTATAACCGAAGGTGCCAGCTCAGCATTTTTTGCAATCTCCGGACGAACTCTGCAAACCGCTGCGCTTACAGCTAATATTCTGTCTTCCATTACTCGTAAATTTGCCGTCAAAGCAGGTAAGAACATTGGATTAGAAACTATCGAAAAATCGTTAACGCCACAGCAGGCAAGCGGCACCGATGAGCTGCTTATTGCCTCAACTACGAACGATATTATTCCCGTGGTCGAGTTCGACGGCAGGCTCATCGGAGACGGCAAGCCGGGCAAATATACGAAATTGCTCACCCGGGAATTCCACTCATTTACTGTATGATATCGGTTTTAGTATGGTATTCTCAAGTAAGCACTGACGCCACAAAACAGTAGATTGTGGCGGCCTTTGACCATACACGCATCGGGGCGGCCGGTAATTTCAATTTCCACGTTCGTCGTGCATCTTGAGTAAATCCAGATAAAAAAATCATTCAGATGAACGGCAAAGGTTTTTCAAAAAGTTTCTTTTGCTTAACCACCCTACAGAATAGTTGTTTGGACGGCAGCAAAATCGCATTTCGGTACTGAAAACAGGTTTTGGGGCACATCGATGTCCAAGAAATCTCTATCGTGCTAACCCTCCCGTAACCAACCGGTTACGATAATCAAGAGATTTCACTTGACGGCAAGGTGGCTAATCTGGTATAAAGTAAACAGTGTAGGAATATGGATTTTTGCCGCCTGAGGCGTGGATTTCCTGTAACTCTCGATAGATGAGAAGTTATTATGTGTTACGCCAGGCACCGAGTTTTAACAAATTCGCGCCTAACAAGTAAGCATTTTTCCATTTCAAGTAACAACTAAATACCAGGTTTAAAAGGAAGAAGGTAAAAATAGCCCGTCAGGAATTTCTGAATTTCGATTTGCAATTCTCACAGGTACGTTTTTTTTGATTCTTATTAAAGAAAACAGATGTTTTGGTGTGTGGCCAAGGCACAGTTGTTTATTCTTACTTTTTACTTTTTTGAAGGAGGACTATTATGTGTAAGAAATTGATTTATTTGGTTCCTTTTGTTTTGGTGTGTGGCCAAAAGCATGATTCACAATTATTTTAACTCTTTTTGAAGGAGGACTATTATGTCTAAGAAATCGAAGATCCGCTGCGGTGGATTGATTTATTTAGTTTCTTTTATTTTGGTGCTGGCCTTTGGCCTGTCGTCTTCGCTCCAGGCGGCCACGATTATCTGGGTCGATGAAGGGGCCGGCGGCTTTGCCGCCTGGCAGGCGTTCTTGGAGTCTGACGGTCATACGGTGACCGAAATGACTAATATGAACACCCTTGACAATAACAAGATCGCGGCCATGAATGCAGCGGACCTGGTGATCGTCAGTCGAGACACAAACAGTGGCGGTTATGACGATGGTGACGAGCCTACTCAATGGAATGGTCTGACCGTTCCCCTGATTCAGACGAGTAGCTATCTGGTTCGAAGTAGCCGCTGGCAATGGGTTAATGGTGGCGGAAACCCTGGAGTCGGTGCTGCTGACAGAATGCTCATCGTGGAGGATCACCCCATCTTCGAGGGCGTTGGCAAAGCTGGAGATATGATCACGATGTTGACGAACACAGGTAATTTAACTGGTGTTTCAGACGGTGGTAACGGTCAAGTACTGGCAACGGATGCCACTGGAAGGCTCTGGATTGTTTATTGGGAAGCCAACATCAATTTCTATCAGGGAACCTCACAGATACCCAGCGTACCGAGGATGTGGTTTAGTGCTGCAGGAAACGGAGGCAGCGGTACCAAGGGAGGTATGAACCTATCGGAAGACGGTCAGAAGGTTTTCCTTAGAGCGGTCCGTTTCATGACTGGCACACTAAGACCTGCTGAACTGGCCAGTGCACCGATGCCAGAAACTGAAACCTCTGATATTCCGCGTGATGTGGTCCTTAGCTGGACGCCAGGAATTTACGCAGCGCCAACAAACGGGCACAAAGTCTATTTTGGCCAGAGCTTCAACGACGTCAATGATGCCATTGACGCCGTTGCTCAGGATTCCAACAGCTATACTCCGGCACAACACCTTGATTTTGACACGACTTACTACTGGCGGGTCGATGAAGTCAATGCCCCGCCCACCAGCCATATAGAGTTCAAAGGCGAAGTCTGGCAGTTTACGACTGAGCCGGTTGCTTATCCTATTGCCGGCGAGAACATAACGGCCACAGCTTCCAGCATGAGCGAAGGTATGGGCCCTGAAAATACCATCAACGGCTCGGGACTGGATGTTAATGACCTGCACTCGACACAAGAGACGGCTATGTGGCTTAGCAGCAGTGAACCGAATGGGGCCTGGATAGAATATGAGCTCGACAAGGTTCACAAACTGCACCAGATGTGGGCATGGAACTCTAATCAAATGATGGAGCCTCTTGTCGGTTTCGGGCTCAAGGACGTTAAGATCGAGTATTCGGTCGATGGTAACGATTATGCGACATTGGGTACTACTCATGAGTTTGTCCAGGCGACTGGTGCGCCCGATTATGCACACAATACCACTGTTGATTTTGGCGGCACGGCAGCAAAGTACGTCAGGCTCACAGCTAACAGCAACTGGGGAGGCATGCTGGACCAATATGGTCTCAGCGAGGTGCGATTCTTCAGCATACCCGTTTTTGCAAGAGAGCCAAGCCCGGATTCCGGGGCAACAGATGTCTCTATCGGTACAATAGATAACCCCGTAGATGTGGTCCTTGGCTTCAGAGCAGGAAGAGAGGCAGTCACGCACGATGTGTACTTAAGCTCTGACGAGCAGGCTGTGATTGACGGTAATGCCCCTGTTACCACCGTGACCGAGGCCAGCTTTGGTCCCTTGTCCCTTGATTTAGGCACGACTTACTACTGGAAGACTAATGAGGTCAATGACGCCGAGACCCCAACAACGTGGCAAGGCGATATCTGGAACTTCTCGACACACGAGTTCTTTGTTGTGGACGATTTTGAAGACTACAACGACTATCCGCCCAACGAGATATGGTACACGTGGTTAGACGGATACGGCGTCCCGGCAAACGGCGCCACAGCAGGTTATCCTGCTCCGGATTGGAGTGCTGATGAGCATTATGTTGAGACTACGATTGTTTACGGCGGTGATCAGTCAATGCCATATTTCTATGACAACTCCGGCCCGGCAAATTATTCAGAGGCGACCTTGACGTTGAGTTCACAGCAGGATTGGACTACAAACGGTATTGAAGCATTGTCGCTGCGGTTCAGAGGCAATCCGGCAGCTTTCGTAGAGGGACCGGCCGGCACCTACACGATGAGCGGCGCCGGCGCAGATATCTGGAACGATGCCGACGAGTTCCGATACGCCTATAAGCAGTTGTCCGGCGATGGCTCAATTGTCGCGCAGGTGCTCAGCGTACAGAACACAAACGGCTGGGCCAAGGCCGGCGTGATGATTCGCGAGTCGCTGGATGCAGGCTCGAAATTCGCCGCACTGTACATGACGCCCGGCAACGGGTGCAGATTCCAGGCGCGGTCAAGCACGAACTCTAGCGCCACAAGCGACAGTAGTGTTACGACGCTTGCGAGCGTCAGCACGCCGCACTGGGTAAAATTAGAGCGCGTTGGAAACGAATTTAATGCCTATGATTCTAATGATGGCCTCACCTGGACTCCGCTGGCATGGAATCCGCAGACCATTTCAATGGGTGCGAACGTTTATATAGGCCTGGCATTGACCAGCCATAACTCTGGTGTAACATGTGTGGCTGAATTCTCCGACGTCCAGACCACCAGTGCGGTCAGTGGAGTGTTCACGGAGCAGGCCATCGGCGTTGATATGCCTACTAACGATCCAGCCCCGATGTACGTGGCTGTGGCCAGCAGTGGCGGCACGCCTGCGGTCGTCCCTTACCACGATGGCGACCCCAATGCAACGCAAGTAAACACCTGGACGCAATGGGATATTGCCCTGGAAGAGTTTGCCCAGCAAGGTGTGGTCCTGACCAATGTCGACTCGATTTCTATTGGCTTCGGCGACAAGGCTAATCCACAGCCTGGCGGTACAGGTGTGGTGTACTTTGACGATATCAGGTTGTATTCTTACAACCGTATCACACCGGTGCAGCCCGACCCGGCTGGTCTTGTGGGCCACTGGGAGTTTGACGGCAACTACGACGACAGTTCCGGCAAC
>JAUWBX010000305.1 GCA_030609625.1 Phycisphaerae bacterium | reverse complement strand
GTGATGCAGCGGTCATACAGCCAAAGTTTAATTCGGACAAAGGCCTTGCCATTAGCTGCGGAATGAATCCGCTTTACGGTGACATCGACCCGTACTGGATGGCGCTGGCGGGAATCGATGAGGCAATCAGGAACTTGATATGTGTAGGCGGTCGGGCTGACAGGATTGCGCTGCTGGACAATTTCTGCTGGGGTAACTGCACGAAGCCTGAAACGTTAGGCCCATTAGTGCGGGCGGCACAGGCCTGCTACGATGGAGCAATGGCGTTCGAGGCACCATTTATCTCCGGCAAGGATTCCTTGAATAATGAATTCGCGTGCGAAGATGGGACACGAATATCCATACCATCGACACTTTTGATAAGTGCAATATCAATAGTCGATGACATCAACAAGTGCGCAACGATGGACGCCAAGAGGGCTTCTAATCTGCTGTTTATCGTCGGCGAAACGAAAAACGAATTAGGCGGCTCGCACTATTACAAGATTAACGACCAGGTCGGGGCTAACGTTCCGAAGTTAGACCTCGAAACAGCCCCTAAAATAGCCAAAAAGATTTCCGAGGCAATATCGCAAGGCCTTGTAGTCAGTTGCCATGACTGCTCTGAGGGTGGCTTGGCCGTAGCGCTTGCGGAGATGGCCTTTGCCGGCGGACTCGGGATAGAAGCAGACTTGCGGGGCCTGCCGAAAAGTAAAGACTGTTCGCGTGTGGATATGCAACTATTCAGCGAATCAAACTCACGTTATATCGTGGAAGTTGAGCCGGAAAAATACGATGCCTTTGCAAAGCTGATGCTCAACCTACCATTCGGCCAGATTGGTAAAGTGACGGAAGAAAAAATACTCTTAATAAAAACAGAAGATGGTAAAGCGGTCATCGAATCGGATATAAATTCGTTAAAGCAAGCTTGGCAGAAACCATTCAATTGGTAGGAAATAGAATTTTCGATTTTGTTGAGAGAAAAATAGATTCCCGCTTGCGCGGGAATGACAGACATTATAAAAAGGTAAAAGATGGTAGAAGTTAAAGCGATAGTTCTGCGTGCGGCGGGGATAAATTGCGATATGGAAACTGAGTATGCGCTCGAATTGGCGGGTGCAAAGGCACAGCGTATGCACATAAACAGGATAATCGAGGATAAAACTCTGCTGGACGAATTCCAGATAATTGTCTTTCCCGGGGGCTTTAGCTATGGCGATGACGTGGCTGCGGGTAAAATCTTAGCAAACCAAATCATACACCATCTTTCCGAGCCGATACAGAAATTCATTGATGACGGCAAATTAGTGCTGGGAATCTGCAACGGCTTCCAGGTACTCGTCAAGACGGGCATTCTGCCGGGCGATAACTCAACCAAACATCAGGAAGAAACTACTATAACCTACAACGACAGCGGCAAATTCGAGGACAGATGGGTGTACTTAGCTCCCCAAACAGACAGGTGCATTTTCATCGAGCCGGGCAGACAAATCTATCTGCCGGTTGCACATGCCGAGGGCAAAGTTGTTACCACGAACACGGCGTCCCTGGATAAACTGAAATCCGAGGGTCTCGTTGCGTTTAAGTACGTTGACAAGAACGGCCAGGAAGGCGACTATCCAATTAATCCAAACGGGTCAACGGATTCAATAGCCGGCCTGACGGATACCACCGGCAGGATATTAGGACTTATGCCACATCCGGAAAGGTTCGTAAGGCCGACTCAGCATCCGCACTGGTCCCGCCTAAAAGAAAAGCCGGCCAGTGACGGAATGACAATCTTCAACAACGCTGTCAAATACATACAGGAAAATTTCTGAATCCACACCGGCTAACCACCGGTCTTCAACCTCTGTAACTTTGCTTAATTGGAGAGTATCGGGAAAAACCGCTTCGGTAAGCAACCAACAGCAGGAGGAATGATGACCAGCTTGTCGGCTAATCGGCGTGCTGAACAGTCACCAGGGCCATAGGTCGGTCATCAACAAATTCGAAAACCTCATTAAGGCCGGCAACCACAAAAATACATTTGGTCACGGTGGCAACATTGCAAAGAATAAGCCGATGTCCGGATTTCTGCAGCAAATTGTGCAATATCAACAGATTACTAATGTTCGAAGAATTTATTATCTCGACTCTGGAAAAGTCGATTACGACGTCGCGGTTACCTTTCTTCTTGCTGACAGCTTCATTAACGGCTTTAAGCTCGTGGGCTATTTTGGGGCTCTTAGAAGGCAGTTCAACGAGAAGAACATCTTTTGATAGATTTTTAATTCCCATTTCTTGCTCTTTCTTTTGACCTTGTACATTTTTCCATACATCTGGAGATTGTATCGGAATAAATTTTGGCCAAGTTAAACAGAAAATAAAAGATTGAGCATCTCTGAGTGAACTAAAGTTTGGAGTGCCTAAAATATGGATATCAGCAGATCAGGACATCAGGATGTAGGTTATCAGTATATCAGGAAATCAGGAAAAGACAAATTTATGCTGTGCATTTATCCTGATAACCTAGTGCTCTGATATCCACTACCTGGTAACCTGATGCTCTGATGGCCTAAATAAATAGCTCACTTTAGGCACTTTCCTTGCATCTGGAATTTGTTATCGGGCCAGCCCAATTTCTCAGCGACGGCCTGTGGGAATCGCCATCCGGAGTTGTCCTCCTGATAGAGTCGTATTTGACTTCGCTCAGCCGCCATCGCTACGGCCTGTGGCACGTCCAGATAGCGCAGCACGTTGAGGAAGACCGGGCCGTCACGGTGCGAGTCGGGCAGATGCCACAAATCGACCCTGGCGATGTCAGGCTCGAACAGCGAGGCGTACAGCACGATACCTGCCATCTGGTCATTGCCTTCAAGGGCCATCGGTACATCCCTGGTCGAATCGAGGGTACGCAGCATCTGAATCGCCCGCCTTACGTCCCAGACTCGCATGCCATCAATCGTCTGGCCAAGCAGCATAAACCGCCGGCGGATTTGTGTCCGCTTGCGTTCGTCGGTGTTCCAGGCAGTCAGCCCAATCCCCCGCGGCGCCAGGTACGCCAGCGTGTCCTTGTTATTCTTGAACATTTCCTGATAGCGTTGAAAAGCGTTTTTATCCGGCTCAGGTAGCGTCTGGTCGCTAAGTTCATCGGCAAAGCCAATGCGCATAGCGGCCAGCCACTCGGTCCATCCCTGTTCATCCAGCACATTCAGTGTAACCATCCTGGGCTTATCGAGTCCGGTGCGGTGCGCCAGGTATAAGCGCAGACGAACATGGGACTGGCTGGTGAAATCGAAGGCACTGAAGTGGACACCTTCCAGTTTGACGGAGAATACACGCTTGATATCGAGCGGACCGGCTTGCGTCTGTCTCGGCCAGCCGCGGAACGACTTTTCCCGAAGCGCTTTCATCCAGGCTCTGCGCTGCTTTGCCCACTCGACGGCTGATTGCGGCACCGACGGTTGCGGGGCCTTGGCCACGAACGATTCGTGTATTTGTATGTTTATCCGGTCGGCGGGCAGCTCATCGAAAACTTTGAGTTGTGGCCACTGGAAAAAAGGCACAGCCGGCTCGTCTATCAATGGGTCTTCACCTTTGAGGAAGCGATTGAACCAGCTAAAAGTGTGCACTCTGGTCTGCTGTGTATCCTTGTGGGGGCCTTCGGTGATGTGCAGGCCGAGGTTCTTTTCGGCGTTATAAAGCCTATAGATACGACGTACTTTTTCGTGCAGGCGAAGGACTCCGTCCAGCGGGAAGATTGTGTCCTTGTCGCTGTTGGAAATTAAAAGCGGTCGCGGTGCCACCAGTGCCGCCACGAGCGGATAGTCCCAGCGGTACGTATTCACCAGATACATACAATCGCAGTGGCCTTCGACGCAGCCGTCCACAACGTGGTTTTGAAGGTCGGTGATACCGGTCACCGGGACAGCAACTTTGATACGTTCGTCGGTTGCAGAGAGCCACCAACTGTACGCCCCGCCGCCGGAGATACCGGTCACGCCAAAACGGTCCTTGTCCACTTCCTTGCGTGTTTCCAGATAATCCAGTGCGCGTATGCAGTTCCATGCCTCAACGCCGGCGGACGTGTAGCCGCGACTATTCCACCACCACATTTTGTATCGGTACGTTCCGTGATGGATACCCTCAATCTCACCCCGTTGCACCGTGTCAATAATGAAGCACACATAGCCATGCCGCGCGAACCAGGCGGGGTGACGCTGGTAGGGAGCCTTGTTACCATAGCGGATACCGTTTTTCGTGCCGACGGAGTG
>JAUWBX010000456.1 GCA_030609625.1 Phycisphaerae bacterium | reverse complement strand
AGCGACTAACCCGTCTTGATGGGTATCATAATCCCGAAAAAGCCCACTTCGCTTTTACTGCTTAGATTGGGTGCGGTGATGTTGAAGTTGAAATTTGCATAGGCAAAATGGTGGATATTTCAATTTATTCCGCCGATGGCGGAACTGCGATATTGGGGATTGAAAGTAAGAACGAATGGTAGGGCAAGCTAAATATTTGGATTCCCGCTTGCGCGGGAATAACAACAAGAAATATCGAAGTCAGAAGTTGGATTGCCGCGCTCGGAATGACTTTTTCGTATTGCGTATCGCGTATCAAGAAACCCTCCAGTATAAGAGATAAGCCGTCAATTTATTGATGGGCTGAATATAACGCCAAATAAATTTGCGGTCGAACTATTTAGAGACTTCCTCCTTCCAGAAAAAACCTGCCTTTTCAAATTACTATTGTTAATATAGGCCGCCATGTACGCATTTATATCCATAATAATATCGTTAGCTGTGCTGGTAACGCTGCTTCGGCTGAAGGTCAGGATAGGTTTGGCTATGGTCATTTCGGCCTGTCTGTCGGCGCTGCTGTTGGGTGTTTGGCCGACGGACGTCGGGCGGACATTGATTGGGGAATGGCAAAGCCTGCCGTTGACGCGGACCACGGGCTATCTTTTCGTGTCGCTGACCGCCCTGCTGCTGTTAGTCAATGTCATCGGTACGGCGATGGAAGATATCGGCCTTTCTCAGCGATTAGTACCGGCGATGCAGGGTCTGTTCAAAAGCCGCAGGTTTGCCCTGGCACTTATACCGCTGATGATGGGAATGCTGCCCACGCCCGGCGGCATCATGCTCTCGGCACCGATGGTCCGCGAGGCCGGCGATAAAATCGGCGTCGAGCGCAGCCGGCTGGCCGCCATTAACTTCCTGTTCCGGCATCAATGGGAACCGGTCTGGCCTCTTTTCCCGGCCGTGCCTCTCATCCAGAGCCTGCTTGGTATCTCAGCCTTGAAACTCTTTTGCTACCACATTATGCTGACCGGTGCGGGTATCTTAGGCGGTATCATTGTCCTGCTGATGTTTGGCATACCGCCGAGACGTCCCGAACACCAGCACCTCAAGCGCCACATAAGTCATCACCTGCGTGATTTCCTGCACGCCTTTTGGCCTATCGCGTTTACCGCGGTTTTATTTGTTGCCTTTGACTTGCCGCCCGCGATAGGTATCTTTTTGGCCATCATCGGATTGCTGACGATACACAAAGTTCCCTTTAAGCGATGGGGGTCCATTTTCAAAGCCGCCCGCGAACCGGACATGGTACTGCTTATTTTCGGCGCGCTGTTTTTTAAGCTCAATCTCGAGACCAGCGGCGCCATCGGCATCGTCGTAGAATTTCTCACAAGCGCCCATGTACCGCCGGGCTTGCTGCTTTTCGGCCTGCCGATGCTGGTCGTCTTCGCAACGGGAGTAACTATGCCGACCGTAGCGATTACCTATCCGTTCCTTATCGCCTTTATCGGCACCGGCTCCGAGGCCAGGATGGGGCTTGAAAGTCTGGCTTTTTCCGGGTTGCTTTTCGGCCTTTGGCTCACACCCGTTCACCTCTGCCTGAGCCTCTCGGCGAGTTACTTTCAAACGTCGCTGCTCAAAATCGTCTTTAAATTGCTGCTGCCGGCCATAGGCGTCGCTGTTACCGGCATACTGATGGCTGTCTTCTGTAGCTAAATAGTATCTGTTGCGGAAAACAAAAACCGACGATGTCACCCCTGCCCCTGCTTTCGCAGGGGTAAACTTGTCCCCGCGGAAGCGGGGAGCAGGGGTCCAGAACGAAAAAACTGGATTCCCGCTGGAGTTTATCCCGCACACAATGAGGGGCGGGAATGACAAATATGGATACAGGCGTACTGTTTCCGCAACAAGAACTAAACAGGTTCATTTGGTTGACGAAGGCTGGGAAGACGGTAAGATTGGACCGGAATATGGAAATGGATTCAAGCGGTACTGTTCGGCAAAGGAGATGACATTGCTTGGAATCGATAATATCTTTGAAGTTATTTTTCTTGTGGGTTTTGTTGTAGGCCCGATTATACGAAAGGTATATACATTCAGATGCAGAGGCAGCAAAGCCACCAAAAAGCGCAAGAGTCTGGTGGATATTATTCTGATTAGCGCTGCCGGCGTGGGAATGGCTGCGCCTTTGTTCTATCTGTTTTCGCCGTGGCTGGACTTTGCGGATTATGACCTGCCGGGATGGTTAGGCTGGATTGGGGTGGTGGTTTTTGCGATGGCCCTTTTGCTGCTATGGAGGTCACACGCCGACCTCGGGCGCAACTTCTCGGCGACACTGCAAATCGGGCGGGAACACTCGCTCGTAACGGACGGCATATACCGTTATATACGACATCCGATGTATGCGGCCCATCTGCTGTGGGCAATTGCACAGGGACTGTTGTTGGAGAACTGGCTCGCAGGCTGGGCGTTTCTCGTGATTTTTTTTCCTTTTTATCTTTTGCGAGCCCGGGAAGAGGAAAAGATGATGCTTGAGCAATTTGGCCAGGAGTACCGTCAGTACATCAGCCGAACCGGCAGGATTATTCCGCGGCTTTGGAGATAGAAACAGCCGAATGCACCAATTTATTTGATGGGTATTGCGGTGTTGGGCAGTGTATAGTTTGAAAGCGGATGCTCTGTTGAAAAGTTACAAAAACTGTCATTCTGAACGGAGCGCAGCCTTTAGCCCTGAGCGTAGTCGAACGGGGGAGTGAAGAATCTCTTTATAGCTCAAGAATTGAGATTCTTCGGCTTCGCCTCAGAGTCCCTCCTGAGCTTGTCGAAGGAATGACAGTCCATG
>JAUWBX010000041.1 GCA_030609625.1 Phycisphaerae bacterium | reverse complement strand
GCTCGAACCTCATTTGCGGTGTGGTCGTCTCGGCGGCCAAGAGATACCGGCATCGTGCCCAGGCGGTGGGTCTGCCGGGACCGAGGGCGAAACCGCTACTTAAAGAAAAAGAATTTTCGTGATACTTCCATTGCTTTTCGCTTTTCCAGCCGTTGCCCGCCGGCATTGATACCGATAAACCGGCCTGAGTTAATTTTATCGGCTCCGAAAGCACAAGGGCAGACTTTGAAACGACTATAATGCGGGCGATGAGCAGCGCGACAATAAAAAGGCCCAACAGAGCTATTTTATCGCCCCCTATCTTTCTTATATCGTAGGTTTTGTCCATATATGCGGTAATAGTAATTGCCAGGCGTATTTTTTGCAAGTTTACGCCGTTAGAAATTGCAACGGGGGTACAAAAAAGGAAGATGTGGCACGGCTTTCCAGGCCGTGATTAATTATGATTTGTTTTTATATGCCGGCTCACGGGCAGGATGCCCGTGCTACGTTACCCTTTAAGCTCCGCCCTTTTGCCCGCACAGGTAGTCGCGTGCACAGGTGTCTGAGAAAGCCATAGTTATAGGACCTGCGTCCTGTGCCTGCGAGGCGTGACGGCAGAGGCAACCAGATTGGGTTGCCCCTACAGCCTGCGCGTGGGATTTTTAGTGCAGAATGGCAATTGCAGCAAATTTAATGTAAAACTTTTGTTGTTTATAGCCGATTTATATATATATTCTAAAGAAGAGAGGTTGATATGAATAATAATAAGGTGATGGTGCTGCGCGGGGACGAGCCGGAGAAAATCCTGCAAACCGCGATTGACAAAAAAGTGCCTGCCATTATGTTATATTTGTCCAAAGGCAAATGGCACGTCGCAAAGGTGGTGCTGACCAACCTTGCGGGGGACAGACTAAGTGTTGAGAGTAACGCCCCGAAGAAGAAGCAGCACCCGTTAAATATACAGGCTAATCAGCCGATCGGCATATCGTTCAAATACGAATACGGTAAGTTTGTTTTTGATACGACTGTGGCTGCCCTTGAGCCGTCGTACGGTCTGGAGACGGACCAGGGGTGGGGCGGAATAATGATACTTGCGGTGCCGGACCGGATAGAAGTGGTCCAAAGGAGAAGTTATTACCGTGTCGATGTGCCTGAATCGCTGAAGGTAAAAGTGGTACTGTGGCATCGCGGCGGCAAGCGCCAGGCTCAAAAGCCGATACAAGATGCCGCAGAGGATGTACATAATTATTGCCAGGGCAGACTTGTTGACATTTCCGCCGGCGGTGCGCAGATTGTAATTCCATATCCAAACGAGGAGAGTAATCCTGCATCTGTCAGGCGTGAGTCTAAAGGCAATATGTCCAAGACTTTTTGTGGGGGAGAGCTGGACTTCAAGAAAGGTCAGTTTGTTGGGATGCGATTTACACCTATGCCTTATGAGACGCCGTTAGTGATCAGCGCCCAGATTAGAAATATCCTTCCGACCGCAGACGGCAAGAGTGCCTCTCTTGGATTGCAGATTGTTGGTCTGGAAGCAAGTCCCGAAGGCCGTGAGGTTCTGGCCCGACTTATCGGTATTGTCGAGCAGTATTATCAGATAAGTCAATCCGGCGCCAGGCAGCGGGATATACAGCCCGTCCAGAACACAGTGTAATACGCAGGCCGGTTACCCAGACTCTCTTTATCATCTCTGTTGCCCCCATCGCAATTTAGAATATTAGGGAACCAGTGTATCAGGAAATCGGCATGCGGGTTATCAGGGTATCAGGAAATCAGGGTGGAGGGTATCAGAGAACCAGGATACCAGGAAAAAACAAATCTCGCTGTGCATTTATACTGCGCAGTTGACCTGAAATCCTGATAACCTGATACCCACTACCTGATAACCTGATACCCTGATACCCTGATAACCTGTTACCCTTCTTTAGGCGACGTCATCCTGGTCGGCGATTTTGCCCTTGTCAACAGTCGTCAAAGCTGAATGTGCTGCCGAGACGAGGTTGTGCTTATTGCGGATTACTTTGTAGTAAAACCATTTCGCGAAGCTGCTCGCCGCAAAGCCACAGAAAATCAGCACTAAAGCCACCTGTATGTTCCAGATAACAAATGCCAGGAGCAGCAGCACCCTTATAAGGTACACAAACGGCTTCTTGCCTTTTAGGTACTGATTGAGGATATGCGGATATCGAATCCTGCTGACCATCAACACCGCAACGCCCAGGGCCAGAAATGGCAGGGCATAAATAATTACGTTCAGGCTCGGAAGTGTTTGAAGTGTTTCCTGATGGAGTATTATCAGGCTGACTATTACCCCCGCGGCGGCGGGCGTTGGCAGGCCTACAAAGCTCATGTGGGCGGATTCGTCCTCCTCATTTTCCACATTGAACCTGGCTAATCGAATGGCTGCACAGCTTATATATCCTGCTGCTGCCAGCCAGATGAAACGTTGGAGAAAAGTTTCTATGGCGGGACTAAACCCGGCAAACTCGGCCAGCTTGGATTCAAGGACTTTCAGCATCAAAAATGCCGGCGCAACACCGAAGCTGATTATGTCGCAGAGGCTGTCGAGCTGGCCACCGAAGCTGGAAGTGCTCTGGTGCATTCGTGCTAATCGGCCGTCGAGCATGTCGGCAATCATTGCCAGCAGTATCATATAGCCTGACATCGCAAAGTACGTTAATTCGAGCATGTGATAGGAAAAGTCATTTGTCGCAGCGAGGGCACCTTTGCCGGCAAAGACAATGGCCGCGAAACCACATACGCCGTTGAGAATAGTTATCAGCGACGGCAGGATGGCAATGTACTTTAACCTTTGCCTTCGCACCCGCCGCAGCAGACTCTTTTTGGCAGATTTGGTTTTTAATCCCGGCATATCTCGTACCTCGTATATGTGTTGATGCGTATATGCGTTTATGCGTAAATGAGTTGGTGCGCTTACTCATCTACTCATCCACTCATTCAGTCATTCACGTTCCTGGCATTTCGTATTTCACCAATGGTGTCAGTCCTGCTTTTACTTTATCGCCTATTTGTACCAGGCACTTTACACCCGCCGCCGGCGGGTATCGCTCGGAACCCGGCGTTGCTGGGTCACGAAGGAGCACGTACAACTCTGTTCTGGAGCCGAATTTTATCATCCCGAATTTCTGACCGCCGGTCAATTCCCTGCCCCGGACTTTATCGCAGACAATTCGCCGGGCAATCGCTCCACTGATTTGCCGGACAATCAGTCTGTCTCGTGGTCTGTCGGTTCTGACCAGATGCAGGTCATTGGACTCATTGACCCGGCCGGACTGCGGATTCATTGCGTTTTTGTATTTGCCTTTTTTGTAGGTGATTTTTTCGACTTTTACGTTACACGGAGCACGATTAATATGGGTGTCGAAGATGCTCATGAAGATTCCAATTCGCAGCGCAGCTCCGTTGATGAAGTTGTCTTCCTGGATTGTCTCAATGTTTGTAATCTGTCCGTCAGCCGGTGCTAACAACAGGTTTTTATCCGAAGGACAGCGTCGCTGTGGGTCGCGGAAAAAGCACAAAACCCATATCAGAATAACAGCTAACAGCCCAGCACCAATTAGGCGAGAGCCTAAGCTCAATTGGTTCTGGGTGCCTAAAAGAAAGACAACCATTACCACAAATACCCCCGCAGGGAAGATAACTACCTGCGGCCAACCATATTTTGTCAGCGGAATTCTCATATTCTCGATTCTCGATACTTGATTCTCGATTCCCGTCGGGCATCGAGCATCTGGTATCCAATATCCGGGACATGATAATGTTTGCCGGGTGTCTGGGCAATAAAATAAAAAAAGGCCGACCCTGTGGATATCGGCCTTTAAGGAGGAGGGGGGTAAGTAGGGTTTATTTTTTTAAAGTTATTCGCCCAAGGTTTTAATTTTTTCAAAAGCTGCTTGCACCTGTCGGCAACGCAAACCCAGGTGCCTCGTTAGGAACGACCGATAATTGTCGTTCTTATATCTTTAGACGCAGGCCAGTCCGAAAAGTTACAGGATTTTTGAAAAATTCCTCAAAATTCCATAAAAACAATGTTTCTATAACAAAAAGGCCAAGCCAAGTAAGCCCGGTCATTCATAACGTCTCACAAGCTCGGCAAATACGTGCTTTTCACCGTTCAGGACAGTTTTTACCAGTTCAGCATCTGTTTGCACCACAGAGTCTCCTGTCGAAGCGCTTCTATTATTAAGAGCTGATTTGTGGCGAAAATGCGACAAGAAAAATCTTTTCGGAGATGATGCCGGAGCGACTTCTGCAGGCAGGCCCCGCCGGTGCATCTGGGGTGGCGGATGGAGAGCTACTTTTTTAACTGCTTTATTTGCTTCGACATTTCATTTATGCGCCATTCGATTGATGAAAGTATCCAGAATTTGAAGTGATTTACACGCGTCTGACAGTGTATCAGATAGATAATTTTTATTGATAGTGTTACCGTTGCCAATTCGATCATCAGAAGACGCAATTGCTCGCCTCCGATAATTGAAACGATAACAGAGACCGCAATTATAATAATAAAAATTGCGTTAATGAGCCTTGTACGAAATTTTGGCACGCCGCCGATTTTGCCTATAATGGCTCTGACTCGTTCTTTTTCTTTCTGAAAGTGTTCTAACTCATGCTTCAGGTCGCTGATTTCGTCCTCAGAATTTTCGTATTTCTCATTCATAGTTGCCTCTTTTACTAAACACAATAAGGTTCATTTTTTTGTCGATGTTCGACCGACATTCCCCAAATCACTTTTGCACATTTATACCGTTGTGATTGTCCGGTTGTTATAATAATCTATTCGTTTTACGGACACAAATATAAGGTTTCGATAAATTTTTCCCGATTTTATCATTTCTTTTAACGCCCAGGAAGATTTGCCTTGAAATTTTCAGAATTTACTGTTAAATGTGAAAGCCTTGACCTGAACCTGGAATGGTTCAATTGATTTGTCAAAAAAATACATAGGTCCTGGCAATAAAGATTTTGTGCAGGCTGATAGGAAATTTTAGAGTTTGTTGGATTATAGACAAAGAAAGGGGAAAACTCGGAATGTACAAAGCGGTAAGAACAAAATTGAAAATTAGCGGAAGAGAGGATAGATTAGCAGCCACACTGGGAACAACTATGGCTCAAGCTGCGGGATATTTAGAGCGTGGCTGGGTGATTGCGAATCATAAGTTAGTTTCCTTCCACGCCGCATTTATTTCCTCGGTAATGAGTGTTCCAGCGGATGTCGAAGGCAAGCTCCAGACGCTGCGTTTTATGTTCGTAAGCTGGGAGACTATTGTTTCTTTGATTATCTTGTATCTGTCCTGGCATATTAGCATTGCCGTCCATGAAATGGGACACTTCTTGTCGGCTGTTAAGTTGACCGCTCTTAACAAGGACTCTCAGGATAAGGCGGAAGCTGTCATTCAAGGCGGAGGAGGTAAGTTTGGATGGTACGCAAAGATGTTCCTGCTGATACCGTGGGGCAGGTTCTACGGCGTCAAGAAGGAAGGCGGTAACTTTGCTCCCGATGCTCCATACAATCTGGCCGTGGCCGCTGCCGCGCCGGTCTGGAGCGGGTATTTAGCTTTGATATTTTTGCCGATCGCTGCCTTTGGCATAGGTCTCGGGCTGGCAATTGACAGTAACATCCTTATCTACATAGGTCGGTTCTTCCTGGCTCCGGGCTGTGTGGGACTTTTGGACCGGTTGATGGCGGATCCCGGCAAGCTCAAAGAGTTCCGAAGGAGAGAGAAACTTGCTGCCCAGCAGGCCGCCAGAGCTACAGAGGCTGTCTCAGAGGAAAGCTGGTTGTACCAGGTAGCAAAAGTAAAGCAGAAGCTGCTCGATACAAGAATGCAGACAGTTACTCTAAAGGATGGTACGAAAGTTATGGTACCCTGGCAGTTCAGAAACTGTGCTATGGGTGGACGTCATACCGAGAAGGAGTATCCTGAGAGCAACATCAGCATGCAGGAAAGTATGTTTATGCCGCTTTCGGCCAAGACCTATGAGGAAGCGCAGGAAATGACGGTGAAACTTCAGTATCGTCTCAAGGAAATCATCGAGTCGGCACCGGGAGCAAAGGTTATGGGCGTCGGCCTGGAAGGAGGTATAGCTCCTTACATAGATAAGGAAGACACCGACAGGGTACCGGAGCAGAGAATGTGGCGGCTGATGAAACAGGCCATCCTCGATTGTGAATACGTACCCGGTGTGGACGTGGCAATCGCCCTGGACCCGGCCGCCTCGGAACTTGAGAACTTGTACCGTGAGGAAACCGGCCAGAAGGACTCGGTCGGGATGTACCGGTTCTGGCGAGATAAGAGCAAGGTCGATATGAGCAGGGATGAGATACTCGAGCTTTATAAAGAGGCTTTAGAGAATGACGTGCCGGTTCTTTCCATTGAGGACGGCTTTGGCGAACTCGACCATCAGGGCTGGAAGAACCTTATGAAGGAACTCGGAGACAAGATTTTTGTCATTGGCGACGACCTTGTTACAACCAAGGATGAAAATATCGAGAGCTGCGCAAGAAACGGCGAGATTAACGCCACACTTATCAAAGCCAACCAGATTGGGACTTTGTCGGAGACGGTACTTGCCATGCTGACCTCTTTGGCCTATGGAGCAGAACTTGTGGTCTCTCATCGTTCCAAGTCACCGAATGACCCATTCGAGGCGGAAATCTCCACTGCTATGAATGCTTTGGGGATGAAGGCCGGCGGTGGAGCCAACACCGAAAGACTGCAAAAGTACGGACGAGTCATGGAAATAATGGCGCTGGCTAAAGCCTCCCAGCGAGAAATGACCGGCAAAGAGAGGAAAGAAGTAGAAGAAAACGTCAAAGAGCTGGTTCGAATATTAACCGGCAAAGAAGACGTGGCGGTTATGCCGGATGCGGCGGAAATCGATATTGCCGGCTTGTTGATGCGAATGTTGGCTATCGAAACTGTCAGTGGAACAGAAGAGGCAACTAATGCAGGCATACCCTCAGCGGCGGCAACCTTGTTCCTTGGCAAAACCGGAACCATCCGTTTCAAAGGCTCAACGCCTCTGGGTACATCGGCCGGCGTCGATGAGGCCATCCATTATGTCGATAGCATCATTGCTCCAGGTAAACTGACCAAGAAATATCCTGATATGTTTATTGATGCCGGTGACGGCACATATCGGTTCAAGAAGGACCTGAATTTTGCCGCCATCAAGGCCAGGAATGACGAGAATCTGCTGAATCGATGGAGACAGGCCAGACGTTATGACGGTATGGGCTGTATGGAGGCAGTCAGGCACATCGAAACAGTTCTTGCCAAGGCGTTTGTCGGCAAGAGGCTTGCCCAGCTTGGCAGTCTGCTCGACGTGGACAGAGATCTGCTGCGTTTGGAGCTTGATGAAGCGGTGGCTGTGGGAATGCTCTCCGATAAGGCATCAACTGAGGATAAGATTCACGTGGTGCAGAGAAAAGGCGTTCTTGGCATGAATGCAATTCTATCGATGTCACTGGCTCTGGGCCGGGCCATCGCAGCAAGTCAGGGCAAGGAGCTTTGGCAGCTTATCCGAGAAATGGCCGTCGAAACTATGGCCAAGTTTGCCACGGCAAATGCAAAGAACGACGACAAAAAAGATCTGGCGGCCTTCAAGACCATGGACTTCGAGGAGTTGAAAGCGCAATTTATCAAAGTTTCTCAGGAAGCTATCAAAGAGAAGAAAAATATATACGAACTGCTTAGAGAACAGCTTCCAGTTTATCCTGTATAAATAAGATTATCCTATATGCAAGGGCGAAACGTTATCCGGACGATTTTGTTTGTCATCTTTTTCAGTATCGGTGCCGCTTCGCTGGGCGTTTCTATACTCTGTGATGACCTGGTTCAGTACTACCACAACAGGCAACTGTTGAAAGTAACGCAGCAATCGCTGGATCGGCTCGAATCTCTGAATGCTGACTATGATGCGCTGCTTGAGCAGTTGGAAAAAGACCCCAATCTTGTTAAGCGTCTGGCTCCGGCTACACTCGGCACCGAGCCTGAAGATGCGAACGCCGTTTACCCAAGAGCAACGCCCGAACAGTTGGCCGCTGCTCGCAAAGCGTTGACGCAAGACCCGAACGACCAATCCACCGTGCCGGCGCTGCCTGAGTGGCTCACCCGGTGCAGCGAACCTCGCCGGCGAATAACGCTTTTTGTAGCTGGCTCGGTCTTAATCCTTATTTCGTTTACCTGTTTCACTCCTGTTAAACAAACTACTAAAAAAGAATAAAAACAAATTTTTGTTGCCCGACCTGCTGACGAAGGAGATTTTAGTTTGACGGACACGGTTGTTTGAGTTAAACTTCGATTTCCACTTTGCTATTTGCCGAATAGGTTGAGACGCAGCTAAGGTAGTCAAGAGGAAGGAGTTGAATCATGCAGCCGAATAAGCAAATTTCACGCAGAAGCTTTCTGAAAAAGACAACAATCGCCGCTGTTGGGGCGATAAGTTTTCCTTATATAGTTTCCTCTTCGGCATTAGGTAAAGCCGGCGCTGTTGCTGCCAGCGAGCGGATAGTGATGGGCTTTATCGGCGTGGGCGGCAGAGGTGCCTCGCTGCTGCGTAATTTCCTGCATCTGTCCGATGCGCAGGTTGTGGCCCTCTGCGATGTCAAACGGCCAAATCGCGACCGGGCAAAGCAAACAGTGGACAAGCAATACAAGACCACCGGCTGCAGCACGTACAGTGATTTTCGCGAGCTTGCTGCCCGCGACGACATAGACGCGGTTGTGGTTGCTTCTACGGACCACTGGCACGTGCTGCACGCATTGGCGGCGGTGCGAGCGGGAAAGGACGTATATTGCGAAAAGCCCTTGGGGATGAGCGTCGAGCAGGGACAGGTGCTGCGCCGAGAGGTTAATAGATACAGCCGGGTGTTTCAGTTCGGCACACAGGAGCGCTCGAGCCGAAATTCCCGTTTTGTCTGCGAGATGGTGCGCAGCGGTCGAGTCGGCAAGATTCACAAAATCACCGTTGCCTCTCGCTACAGCATAGCTTCGGAAAACTATCCAGCGATGTCAGTCCCGGACTGGCTGGATTACGATTTGTGGCTGGGCCCGGCGCCGTGGGCGCCGTACACGGCTAACCGCGTGAATAACAGCCACTGGTTCCACATCAGCGATTACGCACTTGGATTTATGGCGGGCTGCGGGATTCATACGATTGATATTGCCACCTGGGGCAACGAC
>JAUWBX010000150.1 GCA_030609625.1 Phycisphaerae bacterium | reverse complement strand
ATTGGCGATACTTTCTGGCCCATAATCTTATATAAATCCTAATTCCGAATATCGAAATCCAAATTAGAAAGTGCCTAAAGTGAACTAAAGTGAGCTAAAGTGAACTAAAGTTAAAAAAATAACTTTAGGCACTTTACACTTTAGGCACTTTAGCTCACTTGGTATTATTTCGTGCTTCGGATTTCTAATTTCGTATTTATCCTTGTCCTTTATATTTGCGTCACTGTTATATGTATATGGCAGGCCTTTTTGCGAATAGGATGCGCTCTGCCTCTGTCTTTCGGTATCCATCTTTTTGTGCCGATGCGGACTCCTGCATCATCGACGCGAGCCGAGCTTACATAAAGATTATCAACGTCAACTTGCTGCTCGTCGGCATCAGCAACAGCACTTCTTAAAACCTTGTCAATCATCGTTGCAGCACGCTTTCTCGTGAACTTGAGGAGGTCCATTGCGTCCTGAACACTTCGACCGACTATTAACTGCGTAACCAACCGGGCTTTGCGCGCTGACATCGGTGCAAAGCGATAAGACGAATGCCAGTCAGCTATATCATTTACCTCGACAGATAAGGCGGTCGCCAGACGGTTAATATCATCCGCGCGCGGTTCCGGTTTGAACAGGCCTTTTTGCCAGTTCTTAACAGCCGCTACCGCTTGCTTTTTATTAAGCTTGGCTCCGGCAAGCCTCTCGGCCAACTGCCCGATATCCATCTGCCGTTCCCGGCAAAGCTCTTGTAACTTACCAGCACTTAGCATATTATCTTATCTTCTTACTCGAATGTCCCTTAAACGTCCGTGTTGGCGAAAATTCACCTAATTTATGCCCCACCATATCCTCGGTAACAAAGACCTTATGAAATATCTTGCCGTTGTGAACCATAAACGTAAAACCTACGAACTCCGGAACTATCATACATCTTCTTGCCCAGGTCTTTATCGGCTCACGAGAGCCGGAGGCAATTTGCTTGTTGACCTTGCCAAAGAGCTTGTCGTCAACGTATGGTCCTTTTTTAAGAGATCTTCCCATTTCTCGTATCTCACATCGCGTGCGTTTTTCGCACGACTCAATCATATATTCAACTGTTTTTGCCTTTTACTTTTGCGTCTTCGAATAATCCTCTTATTACTTGGATTTCGCGGGTTTCTGGTTTTCCCGCCTTTTGCCAGCACACCGGTCGGCGAACAGGGATGCCGCCCGCCGCTTCGATGGCCTTCTCCGCCGCCCATTGGGTGAGCAACCGGGTTCATCGCACAGCCTCTTACGTGTGGCCTGCGGCCCATATGGCGCTTTCGTCCGGCCTTGCCGATGCGTACATTCTGATGGTCGGGGTTACTCACTCGGCCAATTGTCGCCCGGCACTCCTTGCGAATCATCCGCATCTCGCCGCTCGGCAAAATGATGGTAACCCAGTTACCTTCTTTTGCCACAATTTTTGCGGCGTTGCCGGCGCCTCTGACCAGCTTTCCACCCTGGCCAGCTCTCATTTCGATATTATGAATCTCCATACCCGCAGGAATCGCCGACATCGGCATCACATTACCAATCTTAGGCTCACAGGAAAGGCCGCTTTCCACCCAGTCCCCGGTCTTTATACCAAACGGTGCTAATATATACCTCTTTTCACCGTCAGCGTAGTGCAGCAGAGATATGAAACAATTTCTATTGGGGTCGTATTCAATCGTCGCTACCTTCGCGGGGACACCATCCTTCTTACGCTTAAAATCGATAATACGGTAAATTCTTCTTGCCCCGCCGCCTCTGAACCGACTGGTAGTAACACCATGATGGTTTCTTCCGCCGCTCTTTTTGATCCGCTTGCAAAGCGACTTCTCGGGCTTGTCGGTAGTCAGCTCGGCGTAATCATTGACCGAACTGTTTCTCCGACCGGCACTTGTTGGTTTATAAACTCGAATACCCATAATAACAGCTCATAGTTAATAGTTCGTAGTTCATCGTTTTTTGTCTATGAACGATGAACTCATAACACATAACTCATTTAAAACAAATCTATATGGAAATCAGGATCCAGAAATACAACAGCTTTTTTCCAGCTCGACTTCTCTCCGAACGTTCTGCCTCTGCGACGTTGTTTGCCTTTGCGGTTAGCTGTTCTTACCTTTTGGACTTTGACATTGTATATTTTTTCCACAGCGTTTTTTATCTGGACCTTATTGGCCCTTTTATTTACCTCAAAAGAATACGCACTTTTTGTATTCGCAAAGTGCATCCCCTGCTCTGTAATCAAAGGCCGAATTATTATGTTATAATCGTCCACACCAATACCCGTTAATTTTCGCTCGCCTGGTCCCTGTTCAAAACAGCTAAAAACGCCTCTTTGGTAAACAGCATTTTGCGATAATTGCAAATATCACCGGCGTTCAATTCATCCACAGGCATAACAGCTACCCTCGGAATATTATTAGCTGATTTGCAAAGATTTACGTCTTCAGAGCTAATCGTTACAAGACAACTGCGTTCAATTTTCAAGCTATTCAGAATACCTATAAAATCTTTGGTTTTTGGCTTTTCAAAATTTAGCCCGTCAACAACCACAACATTGTTACTCAAAAGCTTTGCCAATATCGCCGAGTCCCTGGCTAATCTTCTTTGCTTCTTAGGCATACGTTTGCCGAAATCTCTGAGGCTCTTGGCAAAGGTAACGCCGCCGCCGACACGTTTGCCGGTTCTGATGTTACCAACGCGGGCATTTCCCGTACCCTTTTGCCGAAAGAGCTTTCTACTCGAACCGGCTACCATACTTCTGCTCTTGGTAGCGGCAGTTCCCACACGCTTGTTAGCGTGATACATAACAATGGCCTGCTTAAGCAGCGGGTATCTGACTGAGCCGCCGAAGACCGCCTCATCAACTTTCAGGCTCTCGACCTCCTGCCCATCTGTGTTGTAAACCGCCAAATCAATCATTTTTTCTAAGGTTCAATTCTTCCACTATTTACGCTTTTTTAGCGCTGCGGATAATACAATAACCACCGGCCGGGCCGGGTACAGAACCCTTGACAATCAATAAGTTTCTCTCTTCGTTTATCTCTACCAGCTTATGGTTCTTCGTAGTAACACGACAGTGTCCCAAATGGCCTGCCATTTTCTTTCCTTTTTTAGGACCTGGACCATGTCCGGCATCACTGGCAAAACTCGCTATCGAGCCGGCCGCCCTGTGTTTTCGTTCCGTACCATGCGAGGCGGGGAAACCGCCAAAGCCGTGCCGCTTCATCACGCCGGCAAAGCCTTTGCCCTTGCTGGTGCCCACGACATCGACAAATTCCTCTTCTGCGAAGACCGAAACCGTCACAGAATTTCCAACTTCGTACTGCTGTTCGGCAGCGTCCGCTAATCGCATCTCTTTGATGAATTTCTTCGGGGTCGTGTCGGCTTTCTTAGCATGCCCAATTTGCGGATTCTTCCTGCGGCCAAGCTTTACCTCATCGAAACCAAGCTGAACAGCATTATAGCCATCGGTTTCAGCCGTTTTTACCTGCATAACAACGCAGGGGCCGGCCTGTATGACCGTAACCGGCACTAATTTGCCCAATTCGCTATAGACCTGGGTCATTCCAACTTTTTTTCCCAATAGCATTGCCATAACTTCGTATCTCAGTGAGCTAAAGTGACTAAAGTGAGCTAAAGTGAGCTAAAGTTAAAAAAATACTCCACAACTTTAGGCACTCCAAATTTTAGGCACTTTTCTCACTTTAAGCTTTTATCCTTACAAAGACTCCCGCCGGCACTACAAGACGGTTCAGCACTTCAACCGTTCGGGCGTTGGCCTCGTGAATATCAATCAAGCGTTTATGAGTTCTCAACTCAAACTGTTCACGCGATTTCTTGTCGATGTGAGGACTTCGCAAAACAGTATATCTTTCAATACGTGTAGGCAGCGGCACCGGACCACTGACACGAGCATTGGTCTTTCGAGCGTGCTCCACTATCTCCTTAGCGGATGCATCAAGAACCCTGTGGTCGTAGGACTCCATCTTAATTCTTATCCTTTCAGTTTCAGCAGCCATAATGTCCCTTTACTCAAGCCTATAAGGGCTTGAAGTATATTAACTTATAAAGCGAAAAACAAAACAAAAAATCCGCTTTTAGCATATAGTTTTTCTGCTATCCGCCAAACTTATCTTGTTTGATTTCTGGCAGGAAAGGCCCTTTTATTGATTATTGATTGCTGAGATGTTATTTGCAATTTCGCCCTTCAATAATCAATTATCAAGTTTGCCTTCCTTAAGAGTTGGGGTCAAGCTAAATACTGCCCATCCAAAGCTGTTCGCCAGCTTTTGGTACACCCCTAAGTCTAATAGAGTTATAAACCTTCCCTGACTACAAATTCACAGGTATGCCACAGCCCAACTAAGGTTTACGCAAAGCCACCCTTGACCATGCTCGCTACGGCTGAAAACCCGCAAACATATCATATAAATAGACTACTGTCAACAAAATGTCGGTAAAATATTTATTAAAATAAAAAAATTACACTTTTTTAAAAAGTAATCTGCTTGGTAATCTGTTCCGGGACCTTCTCATAGCTCAACGGCTCCATAGTAAATGTCCCCCTGCCGGCTGTTACGCTTCTAATTTCACTGGAATACCCAAACAATTCCACGAGAGGCGCTTTAGCGTCGATTACCTGCATATTCCCGTGCACATGACAATTCGTGATTAATCCCCTCTTTGCAAGTAAATTACCCTGGACAGCCCCAAAATTAGCCTGTGGGACTACTACCTGAAGCCGCATTACCGGCTCAAGCAGCACCGGTTCTGCTTTTTTGACCGCCTTTTCAATCGCAATTGCGGCAGCCTGCTCAAAAGCCAGCCCCGAGGAATCCACAGAATGAAATGAGCCGTCAATTAGCGTAACTTTAATTCCCACAAAAGGATAGCCCGCCAATACACCGCTGCCCAAAGCATCTCTGCTTCCCCTTTCAACATTAGGAATAAATTCCCGCGGTACCGCATCGCCGGCGACCTCGCCCTGGAATTCAATATCACGGCTCCAATGGCCATCCTCGGTCAAAAGCGGCGCAACCTGCAAAACAACATGCCCGTATTGGCCGTGACCGCCTGTCTGCCGTATGAATTTACCCTCGGCCTGGGCTAATTTTGTGATAGCTTCCTTGTAGGCGACCCGTGGTTTGCCGACTCTGACGTTGACTCCTTTGTCTTTTACCAGCTTGTGCTGAAGTATCTCTAAGTGCAATTCTCCCATTCCGCTAATGATTGTTTGGCCCGTTTCGCTGTCTATCTTACATTCAAAAGTCGGGTCCTCGCGCTTCAAGTCGGCCAGCGCATCGCCCAATTTTACCTTTTCTGCAGCGGTTATGGGCTCTATCGACATATTAATAACCGTCTGTGGAAACGTAATGCTTGGCAGGCAAACCGGTTTTTTGGGGTCGCAAATCGTATCGCCTGTAAGTGTCTGTTTCAGCCCTATAACTGCGACAATATCGCCGGCATCGGCTGAGTCCAAAATCTTCCGCTCCTTGGCGTGCATCTCAAATATTCTGGTAACATTCTCACGACGATTGCGATTTGTATTCAAAACTCTGCTGTTGGACTTCAATTTGCCCTGATAAATCCTTATAAAGTTCAAATCGCCGTGCACATCACCGGTAATTTTATACACCAGCGCCACCATACTGCCATTTGGGTCGCACTTGATGGATATTTCCTTATTTTTATCGGACGGCTTGTGCCCGGTCAGGACAGGTTTGTCTAATGGAGAAGGCAGATACGCTAAGACGCCGTCAAGCAGCTTTTGCACACCAATATACTTCAAGGCAGAGCCAACAAATACCGGATGAAGTTTGTTGCTCAGGGTTCCTATTCTGATTGCTCTGGTAATTATTTTAATATCGGCCGGCTTATCGTGAACATAGCTGTCCATCAGCTCGTTATCGTATTCGGCTGCAAGCTCAATCATCTGGTGTCTTTGCTGCTGAGCAGTTTGTTTCAACTCCGAGGGAATTTCAGTTTCCTCAAAAGTCGCTCCCA
>JAUWBX010000219.1 GCA_030609625.1 Phycisphaerae bacterium | reverse complement strand
GCGTTACCTTCGACCAGTACCGGCTCAAAGGCCTGAACACCCATTCGATGAAGGGTCGGCGCACGGTTGAGCAGGACAGGATGCTGATGAATAACTTCTTCGAGGACATCCCAGACCTGTTCGTCACGTCGTTCAATCATTCTCTTGGCGCTTTTAATCGTATCGGCCAGGCCGCGTTGTTTAAGTTTGCGAATAATAAAAGGCTGATACAGCTCGAGAGCTATTTTCTTCGGCAAGCCGCATTGATAAAGTTTTAAATCAGGACCTACCACAATTACTGACCGGGCCGAGTAATCCACACGCTTACCAAGCAGGTTCTCACGGAATCGTCCCTGCTTGCCCTTAATCATATCGGTCAACGATTTCAGAGGTCGATTATTACTACCCAGAACAGAACGCCGGCAGCGGCCGTTATCAAGCAGCGAATCCACCGCCTGCTGAAGCATCCGTTTCTCATTGCGGATAATCACCTCGGGAGCATTCAGGTCCATCAGCTTCTTTAATCGGTTGTTGCGATTGATAATTCTCCTGTACAGGTCATTTAGGTCACTGGTAGCGAAATTATCTCTTTCCAGCAAAACCAGCGGTCTCAAATCCGGCGGAATGACGGGTGCTACCTCAAGGACCATCCACTGCGACTTATTTCTACTGTTTTTGATCTGGTTAATAATCTTAAGCCGTTTTGTGAGGTCCTTTATCTTTTGCTTACTGTTTGTTTTTGCTATGGCATCTCTGAGCTGGATGCCGACTTCATCGAGGTCGAGGTTCTCCAGCAGAGCTTTGATGGCCTCGGCGCCCATTCCCGCCTTGAACGCTCTTCCATACCTGCTTTCCGCTTCTCTGTATTCTTCCTCGCTGAGCAGTTGTCCGGTTTTCAGTGGGCTTTGTCCAGGGTCCGTTACCACATATTCCTGAAAATAGATAATTTTCTCCAAGTCAACGGATTTCATTGCCAAAAGATTTCCGAGCCGATTTGGTATGGCCTTGAAGAACCATATATGCACAACAGGTGCTGCTAAATTGATATGTCCCATTCGCTTTCTTCGGACGCGACTATGCTTAACTTTGACCCCGCATCGGTCGAAAATTATACCCTTAAACTTAGTACCTTTGTACTTTCCGCAGGCACACTCCCAGTCGCGTTCGGGCCCGAAGATTCGCTCACAAAACAATCCGTCCTTCTCCGGCCGATATGTACGATAGTTGATAGTCTCGGGCTTTCGTACTTCACCAAAAGACCAGCTGCGTATATCATTCGGACCGGCCAATGAAATCTTGACCGAACCATAGTCATTAATCCGATCGTAAATACTTCCTAACATTTAAGGCCCCTTACCATTGACACTTAACAATTGGTAATTCATTAATCACTTAAAGTGCGGTGCTTCCAAGCCGTTTCTTCTCGAGCTGAATATTCAACCCTAATCCTCTTAGTTCATTGCACAATACGTCAAAGGACAGAGGTGTTCCAGCTTCAAGACTATTTTTCCCTTTGACCATTGATTCATAGATTTTTGTTCGTCCCTCGACATCATCGCTTTTTACCGTGAGCATTTCCTGGAGTGTAAAAGCAGCGCCGTATCCTTCCAGGGCCCAGACTTCCATTTCACCGAATCTTTGTCCGCCGGTTCTTGCCTTACCACCTAACGGCTGCTGGGTAATCAGGCTATACGGCCCGGTTGCTCTTGCGTGAATCTTGTCATCGACAAGATGATGCAGTTTCATCATATAGATGTATCCGATTGTTGCACGCTGGTCAAAAGGCTTACCTGTCCTGCCGTCATACAATTGTGTCTTGAGGGTTTTCGGGATATTTATGAAAAATTCATCAGCAGGCGGCACTTCCTTTTCTTCTTCGAGATGTTTTTCTCGTTCGCTCATAAGTTCGTTCGCCTCGGCTGTCAATTTCTGGATGTCGTCTTCTGTAGCTCCATCAAACACCGGTGTAATAGCGTTAAATCCTAACACCCTCGCCACCCAACCGAGATGCGTTTCGAGAATCTGGCCAACATTCATTCGGCTCGGAACGCCCAGAGGATTCAGCAATATGTCAAGAGGCGTACCATCATCGAGAAACGGCATATCCTCCTCGGGCATAATCTTGGCGATGACACCCTTATTGCCGTGGCGCCCGGCCATTTTGTCGCCAATTGACAGTGACCTTTTAATCGCAACGTAAATTTTTACCATTTGCAGAACGCCGCTCGGCAGCTCATCGCCGTGTTTCAAGCTCTTAATCCTGTGCTGCTTTTCTTCCTGAATCTCAGTAATCTTGGCCCAGAATCTATCCACGATTTTCTGTACGTCATCCCGCAGCGAAGCAGGTTTAATCCACTTGATACTAAAGTTTTCTATCTGTTCGTAAATAACATCGTCGTCAGCACTGGCTCCGACTTTTTGCCGTGTGGATGGGTCAACGATATTGACCTCGAACTTCTTGTGAATAGCTTCGACCATCTGTCTGAATATCACACATTCCTTGGTCCTCATCTGTTTTTGATATTCTTTTATCTGGGCCGCCTGTGTCGTCTTTTGCTCCTCGGAGCCTGCGCCTCGTCTGCTAAACCGTTCCGTCTTTATTACAACACCTTCGTATCCGCTGGGCAGTTCAAGCGAATCATTTTTGACATCTTCGCCGGCTCTGCCGAATATAGCATGCAGTAGTTTTTCTTCGGGCGTCAGTTCCGTCTTGCTCTTGGGCACCACCTTGCCTACTAAGATATCACCAGTGCAGACCCTTGTTCCTTCACAGACTACCCCGTATTCATCAAGGTTCCCCAGTGCCCTTTCACTGACATTGGGAATGTCACGGGTAAATTCCTCCTTGCCAAGGCGGGTCTCGCGAACTTCGGCTGTAAATTCGTCGATGTGAATGCTCGTAAAGCTATCGTCTTTACACAGTCTCTCGCTGACGATAATCGCATCCTCGAAGTTAAACCCGTCGAAAGAGACAAATCCCACAAGGATATTTTTACCGAGGGCCAATACGCCATTGGCGGTGCCTCCACCGTCTGCTATGATCTGGTTGGTCTTTACGCTGTCACCGAGCTTGACTATGGGCTTTTGATTAAGACAGGTCCTTTCGTTCAAACCAACAAATTTGGCAAGATTATATTCCTCGGTATGGTTAATAACTATCCTTGTTGCGCAGACCGCAGTAACAACCCCGCTTCTTCGGGCACGGACAACCATACTTGAGTTTTGGCCGACAACTTTTTCCATACCCGTGCCGACCAAAGGCGACTCCGTCTTCAGCAGCGGAACCGCTTGTCGCTGCATATTTGAGCCCATCAAAGCCCGGTTTGCATCGTCGTGCTCTAAGAACGGAATAAGTGAAGCTGAAACACCGACGATTTGTTTGGGTGAAATATCAACGTAGTCAACTTCGTCGCTGGAAACCTGGGCCAGCTCACCGCCTTTTCTTGCAAGAACGAATCCTTCAGTGATTTTGCCGCTGTCTGGGTCAACCGCGCTTGGAGGTGCAAATATTACCTTCATCTCCCCATCAGCCCGCAAATATTCAACTTTGTCTGTAACCTTACCTCTTTTGACCTCGCTATATGGCGTAAGTAAAAATCCATACTCATCAATCGCGGCAAATATTGCCAACGAAGCAATCAATCCGATATTGGTTCCTTCAGGCGTTTCAATTGGACAGATTCTGCCGTAATGGCTGATATGCACATCGCGCACTTCGAAGCCGGCCCGCCTTCTGTTCAAACCGCCCGGCCCAAGAGCTGACAGACGCCTCTCGTGGGTCAACTGGCTCAATGCGTTGGTCTGGTCAACAACCTGGCTCAACTCACCACGACCAAAGAAATAGTTGATACTGCTCGAAACGCTCTTTGAATTAACCAAATCTGCGATGCGAGGCGGCTCTTCGGGGTCTCTTTTAAAACTCATCCGTTCCTGAACGGTTCTGCGCAGCTTAAGCAGACCTTTTCTGATTTCATCTCCTGCGAGCTCATCGATTGTGCGAAGCCTCCTGTTGCCCAGATGGTCGATATCATCAACATGGCCCTCATTGTTCCGCAAAGCCATTATGTATTTCATCGTGCTGAGGAAATCTTCGGGCCGAAGAGTCATCTCTTCCTCGCTCACTGTCTGGCCGAATTTCCGATTTAATCTGAACCTGCCGACCTTGCCAAGACGATAACGGTTGGAATCAAAAAATTTCTCCCTAAAGAAGGTTTTTGCTTTTTCTTTATTGGGCGGATTACCGGGTCGCAATCTCATATAAAACTTGAGCAATGCCCGCTCGTGGCTCTCGATATCATCCTCAGCTAAGGTGTTCAAGATGAGGATGTCCCGGACCTCGTCGATAACCTCAATATAGATTGCTGCTCGTCTGACCTTTTTAGCTTTTGTTTGCTTCTTGGTGCCTTTAGTTTTGGGCTTCGCGTACGCAGCTTGTACCAAAGAGACTTTATCGCTGATTTGCGCACCGGCTTTTACTATGATCTCACCGGACTCTTTGTCCACTATCGGCTGAACGGACCACATAGCGGGCACCAATTTACTCAGCAGCACCTTTTTCGTCGGATAAAACAAACGCAGAATCTGTTCTGTAGTTCCGTATGCCTCGTCCATCGCCCGTAGTAAAATGGTTGCCGGTATCTTGCTGGACTGGTCGATTCTAACGACTAAAATGTCTTTATTCGTAACCCCTATCTCTATCCAGCTACCCCTCTCCGGGATGACTCTGCCGCCGTGCAGCACTCTGTCGCCTTCTTTGCTCTCGATGAGAAAATCAACGCCCGGACTTCGGTGCAGCTGGCTTACAATGACTCGCACCGCACCATTGATAATGAACTCTCCGCCGCCTATCATAACCGGTATTTCGCCAAGATACATCGCCTGCTCGGCCAAATCCTCACCTTCCTTGGTCCGAAGTCTGCAACATATTTTCAACGGGTAGCTGTATGTCAGACGTAACTGTCGGCACTGAATTGGGGTATAATGCGGCTTTTCCAGCTCGTAGTAGAGATATTCCAGAACCATCTTTTTGTCGTAGCTTTCGATAGGAAACGTCTCGCTGAAAAGGGCTTCGAGGCCGATACACTTTCTTCTCGTTGGTACGGCGTCCTGTTGCAAGAACCACTCGTAACTTCTTCTTTGTAC
>JAUWBX010000088.1 GCA_030609625.1 Phycisphaerae bacterium | reverse complement strand
GGCTGGGAACAAACTTTCCAGACACCTTTACAGGCCAGATGAAATGGAACGCATCATACAACAATGGACGAATCAAATCGTTCATCCCCGCATCGACAATAACGAATTTCTTCCTGCCGCCGTGTTTGATATAAAGCACGCGAGTAAGCATTATTCCTGCGTTGGCACAAATGCTTTTGCCCGGCTCTAAAATGAGTTTAAGGTTCTTGTCTTTCAGCAGCGGAACGATGCCTGCTGCGTACTCTGCTGCTGAAGGTACGGTGTCGGACTCGTAGTCGGCGCCGTAGCCCCCGCCTAAGTCAAGAGCTTCGATAGTGTGGCCTTTGCTGCGGAGCTGGTCAATGAGCGGCAGGATTTTTTCAACAGCTTCAACGTACGGGGCAATCTTTTTGCCGCCGGTACCTAAATGGACATGAATCGCACAGAGGTTCACCGCCGCATTGTCGTCGTAATCAGCAAAGACTTTCAATGCCCGCTCGATATCGACGCCGAATTTTGTTTCTTTTTTACCTGTGGTCAGGAAGGCATGAGTTTTATAGGCAACATCCGGATTGACACGCAGAGCAGCTTTGGGTTGTTTGCCTTTTTGTTTTGCTAATCGAATCAGGTTTTCCAGCTCTGCTTCTGATTCGATATTGAAATAGCCGATGTCGGCGTTGAGTGCTTCGATGATTTCGGTATCGGTTTTACCGACGCCGGCATAGACGATTTTTAATG
Organism: Phycisphaerae bacterium; assembly: GCA_030609625.1. Classification (GTDB taxonomy): domain Bacteria; phylum Planctomycetota; class Phycisphaerae; order Sedimentisphaerales; family Anaerobacaceae; genus NIOZ-UU13. The sequence continues at coordinate 6,619 of JAUWBX010000088.1, read as the reverse complement.
GTTCGCCCCCGGCCTGCAAAACGCGATACAATTCCCCGCCGCTGACAATGTCAAATCCACTGCCTGCCTCGGCCATAAATTTGAGGATATTTATATTACCGCAGGCCTTGACGGAATAGCAAAGAATAGTATCGAGCAGGCTGTATGCCTGCTGAATCTTTTGCAGATGCTCCTTGAACGTGGCCTTGCTGTAGATATAAACCGGCGTGCCGACCTCGTCAGCGATTTTCTCAACACTTACATTTTCTGCGAGCAGCCTGCCGTTTTTATAATTGAAATAGTCCATATCGTTATTCTCTTTGCGAATCGCCCTCGAAAATTACCAAAAACTCCATCTATATCGACGAATAGTATAAAGAATTGGTCGCTGATTGCAAGAAGGCAGTTGTTCCTGAGCTGTAGGGATAATTTTATTGTTAAGAGGTGTTATGAAGGAGCTATAACTGTGGCTCTGTATATAAATAAAAAATGGAAGGTTTTGTCATAGTGAGAAAACCTTCCATTTTCGCATAACTTGCCGCAGTTGATTACGGCTGAAACAACCGGCTTTAACCGGCAGCCCACCAAAATCCATAGCCATAAGGACGAGCGGGCTTTTGTTAAATTGCTACGCTATCTTCTCTTTTTCTTCTTGGCTTTCTTCTTGGCTTTCTTCTTTACTACTTTCTTTTTAGCTTTCTTCTTGGCTACTTTTTTCTTCGCTTTTTTCTTTTTTGCTTTTTTCTTTGCCATTATTTTGTCACCTCCTTTTGGCTGACCAAAAATCCTTTTACGTTTATTTAACATTTAACATTACAATACCTATTTACAATAAAGGATTTATTAAAAAATCATACAAAAAAATTGATTATTTTTCATATTATTTTTATCGTCCAGAAGTTCAACAATACTTGATAAAAATTTTTGTCTTCCGTATTTTACACAACCTCATATATTGTTTACCATACTCTTTAATAAAACGATGCAAATTGTTTTATTGTAACTGAAGCTCTTACTAAAACTGAAAAGCTGCTTTGTTGCGATTACCCTTGTTGGAGTCGATTTATTTAACTTATAGGCTGATTTCAGTGTTTACGATTGTCAAAGAAGGCTTTTATCATGTCACTATGTAATATGTTTTCAAAATGTTATGGAACGTAAGAATAAAGTAAAAACCGGATTACACTTTAACTGTTTTAGTATTTGCCGACATTTTTATTGCTTAAAGTTTTTTTATTTCTTTTGTAATATTTTTTCAACAACACACAGTTTAGTTGTTAATTTTTTATGGCAAAAAGAAAAATAGCTTTGTTTGGTGGCACGTTCGACCCCGTTCATCTCGGCCACACTACTGTCGCTGCGGATGCAGCCGAACATATTGGCGCAGAGAAAATCGTTTTCATTCCTGCGAAGCGCTCTCCACTCAAAGGTTTCCTGCCAAAAGCAAGTGACAGTCATCGCCTTAAAATGATAGCTCTTGCAATCGCCGAACAAAAGAGTTTTGAAGTAAGTGATTGCGAATTGAAAAAGCCGGCGCCGAGTTACACTTTGGAGACTGTAAAACAGTTTCAGGCCGAGTACGGCAGCGACACTTTAATCCATTGGCTCGTGGGCGCCGATAGCATCGATGATTTGACGTATTGGCACCAAATTGTCGAGCTGATTGACGTCTGTATTCTAACCACGATGTACAGAGCCGGCTGCGAACCCCCGAATTTTGCCAAATTTGAGGCTCTATGGGGCCCTCAGCGCATCGAAAAACTCCAGCAAAATGTTATCCAAACCCCTTTAATTGATATAAGCAGCACGGAAATACGAGATAGATTAGCTACCGGCCGTGATGTAACCGATATGCTGCACCCGGCCGTTGCCGACTATATTCGCAAACACGGTCTCTACCAATCAAAAAAATAGCAGATAGTCCGCAGCGTACATGTTAGTACTGCACGCTATTTTTTTCGACCGACTTTACCAGCCAGTCATACCTTCACCGGTCTTGGCTGATATTGGGAAGACTTTAATTCCCTTATTTATTTCCTGTTGCGGAAAACAAAAACCGACGATGTCACCTTCTGGAACGGAAAGCACAACTATTTTACCGGCCTCACCCAGACAGATAAAACTGAAGAATTTGCTTGCCTATATCGATTATCTGCGTTAATATTGTTTTGTATCTGGGGCCATAGCTCAGTTGGGAGAGCGCTTGCATGGCATGCAAGAGGTCGTGGGTTCGAATCCCATTGGCTCCATTCTGCATATCATTTCCACTCCCGGTTACTGTTGAGGTTGTATCACCTGCTCGCGTTGTACCTTGTAGCGGTTGCCCCCCCATCGAAGGTTTGCCGGGCCAAAGGCATGAAAAACGCGTACACGATGAGAATTCTTCAGGTCTTTATCATCCTTTGCCTGGAATGTAAACAGGGCACCTTTACCGTACTCTTCGCCGTTCCAGCGACGCGCATGAAAAGCCACGAAACGCGGCCCTTCAACTACGAATCCCCACGGCGGCAGGACGACATCTCCTCCCAGCTTTGACGTAAACCGGGCCTCTGTTGTCCCGAAATTTACGATGACTTTTGTTGCGTCCTTCCCTTGTCCATAAGTCGCCTGTCGGAGCGTGCGGTCTTTGTTAAGAAATTCCATCCGTGTCAGGACATCGTGGGCGGTAACACTATGTAGCGGCCCTAACACCTCATGGGTATTCTTCAGGAACACGTCGATGGGATGCATATTTCCCGCCCAACCGCCATCACTGCGGGTGTAACATGAGCTATCTGGAGTCTGACTGTTTTTGTTTGTTTTGCTCTGGCTGGCAGTCGATTGCCAGTAAAGGTGGTCGCCAAAAGAGTGGTAATGCAGCGGACGGGCACACAAAACATGATGAGCGACATATTCGGCAGCCCTTTCCGCCTTGTAGCCATACTTACCATAGCATATCTGACAGTCATGATAGACCATCTCAAAAAAGGGAATAACCGTAGCCCCAAGGTCCTCTGGTTTAAGATTATGATAGTACTTTCCCCCCACGGCCACGAGTCCCTCGAAAAAGTCACTATGGGGCAGCGCCCACTCGCGACCGCACTCACTGCCGAAAATCCCAAACAGCTCCCTGGCATAATCACTCAGGCGAATCTTCCATGCGATGTCGCCGTTACGGTCAATAGGATGATTTGGGTCATAGCATTCACGAGGCCCCACGGCGTAGGTCGTATCGATAAAGTAACTCCATGGTGAGAATAGTTGATGAATGGCCGGTAGATTCTGTGGCCGTTTGGCAAGTTCTAATTGCTTCGGCGCACAGACCATATACGCTCGTCCACCTAACCACCTGCCGCCTGTGATGAGCGAGCCGTCTCGACGCTTCTCGATGAACGCCGGGTCCCAACTCTTTGCGTCCCGATACATGTCCTGCACATTGTCGTGCAGGCAAGCGAGATAGCCCAATTTTTGGATACGCTTGATTGCATCCGACAGCGCTTTATTACCACCACACTCAGGATTAGCCGGCAGGTTATCGGGATGCCGGCAGTCATAGCCACCTTCGGTCCAGCCACCAACCATAAACAGGCAGCGCTCGATGCCCACGTCTTTACGCAGGTGCTCAGCGATTTGGGCGGCTTCATCGAAAGTCCAACGAACTTTGACCGACTCTTCTTTTGTGCTCTGCTCGTTCATACGGCGCGCAAGGCAGGTCCACAATTTAGCATTCGCCGCACCGACCATCAGTTCGACGTGCCGGTCACGTCGTATCTTCTCTCGCAGTGTTATCGCCAGGCCTTGCTTTTCGGCATAACGCCTATAAGCCGAAGCTATCGTATTCCAGTCGCCTTTGCCTAACGGCATCAGGCGCAGTAGCCTCGCACTGCGGCGCAGCTCGAACGTTGTTGTTAGCTTTTGGCGGTACGGCTTATCTGTGGGTTTGGTGCTCTGAAGCCCTGGAAATACATAAGCATCGTCCCAGGTTACAATCAGTGTCGAGCCGCCCTTTATAAAGCCAAGCATATTCATATGGCAGCCTTCATAATCGGATGTGCCGAACACTCGTTTAAACGATTTACCACTGCTGGCCGAAATCAGCAACCCCTCACGGCAGGGTACGACAGCGTAGCCGCCCTCAATGTCTGTAATAGCTAATGCATCATCAAGCACACGGACAGTTCTATCCGCCTTACCCTCGTAACGAAGCTCGAATGCTTTTCCTTCATCGACCAGAGCAAAGACTACAGCCGTTCCATTTTTCTTGCGCAGACGTACGGAATTCTTGTCCGTGGTCTCAGTTCTCACGAAGTTACCCTCAAGCCACGCTGCCGTCCCTGACCCAGCCGTCCCCCTGGAAGGCCACCTGGTTGACGAGCGTTTATCCAACAAGGCCCATCGGCCCGTAACATCGTCAACCTCAACCCTCAGCGAGCGGCTTTCTAATCTTACGGTATCGGCTTGACCGCCTGCGGATTTCAGCAACACCAATAAACAGATTAAAACGAGCTTACGCATTATCATGCTCCTTTCAAGTAGGGGTGGTTCGCGAACCGCACTTACTCACTAAAGTAGCAAATTTAACTGATAAATAAAAGCCTCTTGGGTGTATTATACAGTTTTTATTAGCGTTTTTACAGAATACGCTACGCTGAGATTGGGATTGATTGGCATAGTGAATTATTGCTCCAGGTGTGGTTCGATGGTATAATCATCTATGGTTATTGACTCTGCTGTGAGGAGCTGTACCTAAATTGTACAATATTCTATTATGTCATGTGCAATATGACGAACTTGCAAATTTGAGATTTCCAGACACCCCTAACATACGTTCGGACAGAAAGGAGATTTGATAATGACTGTAAGAACAAAGACAAAGTGGATGAGCACAACGGTTATTCTGGTATTGGTATTGGTGATTGGCGTTCCTGTCACCGGCGCTGAACAGTTTTCCTCAGCGGAGCGTAAGCAAGCGCGGAAAATCCTGGATGCCAGTGATGTGCACGGAGGTCTCATCGTCCACATCGGCTGCGGAGATGGGAAGCTCACTACTGCGTTGCGCGCAAATGATAGCTATCTTGTCCACGGCCTGGACCCAGATGTAAAGAACATCGAAAAGGCCCGTAAACACATCCAGTCGCTTAAGCTCTACGGGAAGGTTTCGGTCGACCGCTTGAACGGCAGCCGACTTCCATACATCGACAACCTGGTAAACCTTGTCGTCTCGGAGCAGCTCGGCAGAGTTACTATGAGCGAGGTCATGCGGGTCCTGGCTCCCAAGGGTGTAGCCTACATTAAGAAAGCTGGAAGGTGGGCCAAGACTATCAAGCCGCGCCCAAAAGAGATCGACGAATGGACGCATTACCTGCACGACGCAACCGGCAACGCGGTCTCACATGACCAGGTAGTTGACCCGCCTGCCCATCTGCAGTGGGTGGGAAGCCCAAGATGGTCACGGCACCACGACCGTATGGCAAGTATGAGTGCGCTGGTATCAGCCAATGGCCGTATCTTTTACATCTTTGACGAGGGCCCAACAGCTATCATCCAGTTGCCGCAGGAGCGAATTCTGATTGCGCGGGACGCGTTCAACGGTACCATTCTGTGGAAACGACCGATTCCATCGTGGCATACTCATTTGTGGCCTTTTAAAAGCGGACCGGCCCACCTGCCCCGCCGTTTAGTTGCCGTTGGGGACACGGTATATGTTACGCTTGGTTTTCAGGCGCCGCTGACTGCGCTTGATGCAGCAACAGGAAAGACTATCCGGACATACAAAGACACATACGCTACCGAAGAAATTATCGCTTCTGACGGCGTGCTGTTCTTGATGGCCAACGATACTCCAATGAACTACAACGAATACAGACCCGCGGTCAACAATATCGGCCAGGCCAAGGCCCGTGTGGCCAAGGAATGGCCGTGGGACGAGCAACCAAGACGCATCATGGCGATCCAGGCAGATACGGGCCGTGTTCTATGGAGCAAAAAATTTCGGGTCGTTCCTCTGACATTAGCTGCGGACCAGAAGCGCGTGCTCTTCCACGACGGCGAAAAGATAATATGCCTCAATCGCCGGGACGGCGAGCAGCTTTGGGCTTCAAAGCCGGTCTCAAGACGTCCTTCCATCCCGACAAACTTCGGGCCGACACTTCTCGTGTACAAGGACGTTGTATTGTTTTCAGGCGGTGACAGGTCCATGTCGGCATTGTCTGCTGACACCGGTACAACACTTTGGACCTCTGACCACCCTCGTTCCGGCCACAATTCTCCTGAAGACCTTCTTGTCGTTGGCGGGCTTGTCTGGGCGGGGGAAATAGCAGCCGGCAGAGATTCAGGTATATTCACCGGACGTGATCTGTACACCGGTGATATTAAAAACCAGTTCCCGCCCGACGTAGATACTTATTGGTTCCATCATCGATGCTACCGGGCAAAGGCAACAGACCGGTGGCTCCTGCCGTCCAGAACTGGCATCGAATTCGTTGATTTCGAGAGTAAGCACTGGACGACGCATCACTGGGTTCGAGGCGGCTGTCTCTACGGTATTATGCCGTGTAACGGCCTTGTCTATGCACCGCCACACTCCTGCGCTTGTTACATCGACGCCAAGCTGTACGGATTCAACGCCCTGGCGCCTGAATCCGAAACCAGAAAGCTCCCG
>JAUWBX010000417.1 GCA_030609625.1 Phycisphaerae bacterium | reverse complement strand
AGTGTCCCCGCAGACGTCAATGACATTAACGATATTGACATTCTTCTGGTTATTCACCCAAAAAAACTGCCGGAACAGACGTTGTTTGCGATAGACCAGTTTGTGCTGAAAGGCGGCAGGATGGTCGTGTGCGTTGACCCTCATTGCTTTGTGGATATACCTGACCGGAGGATGATGCAGATGGGGATGCAGGTTTCGCACAGCTCGGAGTTGAACGTGCTTCTGCGGACATGGGGCATTGAGATGCCTGCGAATACATTTGCCGGTGACAGGAACATCCTGGCAAAACCGGAACGTATAACTCGCAACATGAGGTCTGAGAAGATCATCGGGTACCTTAACCTGCTCCCGGCAGGAGAATGCTTCAATTCCGAGAATGTCATTACCGCACAACTTAACCTGGTCGAAATTTTGTTCGCCGGCGTGCTGAAGGAAGTTGCTGATCCAAATGAGGCAATCGGGATTAAACGAACGCCGCTTGTTACAACGACCAGCGAAGGTAACAGCTTTTCGGTAACCGGTCCATACGAACTGATGAAGTTAGACCCGTCAACTCTTATGAATAGATTTTTAAAGGGTGACATACCCGTCGCGATGGGCTATCTGATTACCGGCCGGCTTAAGAGTAGTTTCCCTGATGGTATTGAGATTGAGGCAGACGAGGAGTCTTCGGACGAAACGAAAGACCCAAATGATGTTAAGAAAATAAAAAAGCGGATTAAAGGTCTGACAGAAGCCCAGGAGGATTGTGCTGTGGTGGTTTTTTCAGACGTTGACTTTATAAGCGATATGCTGGCATACGAGTCTTGGGTCTTCGGCAAGAGGATTTATGGTGACAATAGCGCTTTAGTGCTGAACGCTATTGATGATTTGAGCGGTTCGAGCGATTTGGTTTCAATCAGAACGAGAGGTAACTTTAAGCGGCCATTTGTTGTCGTTAACGAAATTGAAATACAGGCGGAAGAGGAAACTCGTGAAGAAGTGGCGAAGATTAATGCGCAAATTGTGGGCTTCCAGAGCGAGCGCCAATCTATTTTGGCTTCAGCCAAGAAAGGCCAGGAAGATGTTATCGGCAGTACGATACTACAGAAGCAACGGGATATCGAATTGAAACAACGCCAGGCACAACATCAATTGAATGAGGTGAGATTGAATAAACGTGAACGAATCGAACATTTAGGTAATATTCTTCGAGGTTTCAATATGCTGGCAGCGCCGGCGGTTATTCTGGTAATCGCTATAGTGTTAGGTGTCCGCCGGAGTGTAAGAAAGAGACATTATATCAGTCATGCAAGTGATGCGTAATTCGTGAAACGTGAAGCGTATCTCGTATTTTGCTTCACACTTCACGAGATACGAAGAAGGAGTTTTATATATGAGTGACAGGAAACTGACAATATTAGGTATTGCAGCGGTTTTTATGGTGATATGGGCGGTGGTTCAGTCGCGTGTTTCAAACAGGCCGAAGGTTGGAACGGACAGGCCGGCTTATCTTATTCTTATCCAGGGACTTGACCCGGCTGATATAAGCAGTATCGTTTTGAAGACAAGTGAAGAAACGGTAACCCTTAAGCGTCAGCAAGGGGGTTTTGTTGTTGTTAATAAGGACAATTATTCCGCCAAGACAAGTGAAATAAATAATTTGATTACCAAGATACTGGAGATTCAGACGTTACAATTTGTTACAGACGACGTTTCAAATCACGAAGACCTTGGAGTAACAGAGGAAAAAGCTACCACCGTAGTAAAATTTTTCAAGACGGATTCATCACTGCTTACAGGAGTTATCGCGGGTAAAGCCAAAGAGGTTGGCCAGGGTACTTATGTAAGACTTGCTTCGAATGATAAGGTTTATGTGGCGCCAAGTCTGCCGTGGCTCGGTGGTACGGCGATGAGTTACGTCGAGCAGGAGCTTGTTTCAGTGAAGCGAGAAGATATTGTGTCCGTAAGGGTTAGTACTGCGGGTGGTGAATATACGCTGAAAACAACGGATGACGGCAAAGGCGTTATACTAGAGAATATTCCCGCCGGCAAAAAGTTTAAGAGTAATGATGGTGATAGCGTCTTTACTGCTTTAACGAGTTTGAGATGCGATGACGTTAAGAAAAAATCGGGCGATTTGACCTTTGATAAAGATAAACAATTTATTTGCAGATTGAAGGACTCGACTGTTTATACCCTAAAAATAGCTCAAAAGGATGATAAGACGTATGTCACTTGTGAAGCAGAATTTACGGACAAAACGCCTGTAATGATAAGTATTAAAGCCGAGCCACAAGAAGAGCTGAAAAAGAAAGAAGCTAAACTGTTCGCCCAGGAGAATGCGCTAATATTCACCCAGAAACATCAGGGATGGGTTTACGAAATACCTGAGTGGAAGGCGAAGAATCTGACTAAGGAACTCTCAGATTTAATCGAGGACGAAGAGAAACCCAAAGAAAAAGACGAGTCTGAGGACCCTAATTCTATAAAGCCCGATGAGACTGCTGCACCAACAATCGAGGAACCTAATGCGGTAGAATCCGAATCGTAGAACGTACAAAACGAAAACCGGTCCGGCAATATTTCAAGAGTCCCTGTCGCAAAAATAGTCATCGTCTCGCTCTAAAATGATACTCCATCTTCTAAATGAATGATAAGGACAGCTATAAGCATACACAAACGAAGAGGATTTACCCCGTTAGAAATTAAGATTCCTGGCCGGGAAAGCGGAACTTTTTATGCCCCTTTTAGCCCAGAAGCCTATCGGTAACAATTACCGTACAGTAGATATATATCGCTGTCCCAGCTACCCTGATAAAGAGCAAACCGTTTGCTGCCCGGTGAGCGGGCGGACATGAAAATCTACACTTCGGATTTCGCGGTCAGCTTGTATGCAGCGAGTAACCCGCGCATCACATCCGTTGCAGTGACTATTCCACGAAGCTTTTTTTCATCGTCAACCACAGGAAAGCAGCTTATCTTCATCTCATGCAGCATTTTTACGGCATCGTAGAAACTGCAGGTGGGCAAGACATGAACTATCTCCCGGCTCATGATGTTCTTTACGGGCAGCCCAAGGCTTGCATCCTCCGAGGCAACGTCAAACAGGTTGGAGCGAAATACCTCGTCGCTGGCTCCCGCTGAGCGGGCCCCCTTTACCTGGCTTTGCCTGCTACGCATGGGAAGATAACGCAGAATGTCCCGGTCAGAAATGATGCCCGTTAGCCTGCCTTGCCTGTCCACTATCGGCACATGTCTGAATTTGCCCTCTTGCATGACATCCATTGCTTT
>JAUWBX010000428.1 GCA_030609625.1 Phycisphaerae bacterium | reverse complement strand
GCGTTATGGAAACGAGCGAATTTCAATTCTCTCTCAGAGACGGCAAAATGCTCGTCTGTATCAACGGAATTGACGTTACCGGGCAGATACGCCGGCCGCAGATAACCGCCAATGCCCGGCATATTGCCTCTTCGCCGAAAGCGCGCGGGAAATTAGTGCAAATGCAAAGGCAATTCGCATCAGGCCGGCAAAAAATAGTTACCGAAGGAAGAGACCAGGGCACGGTGGCCTTCAGTGATGCTGATATAAAATTTTATCTGACGGCCGATTCTGCCGAGAGGGCCGGAAGAAGACAGGCTGAGCTGCGGGCCAAAGGCGGCGACCAAAGCCTTGAGCAAATACAAAAGGCCATCGAAGAAAGGGACAAAAGCGACGAGAACAGAACGGTCGGGCCGTTAAGGCCGGCCGAAGATGCTATTGTTGTTGATACGACCGATTTGAGTATAGAAGAGGTTGTTGAAAAGCTTCTGGGTTATGTGAAAGAAAATGCTTAAGGAAAAACTAAATGCAGCATGGTTCTGGCTTGCGCGCTGGATTTGCAGAGTTTTTTGCATCTTGTTTTTTCGAGTGCGTACCTACGGCAGAGAAAATGTCCCTAAAAAAGGTGCTTTTGTATTAGTCAGTAACCACCAGAGCTATCTTGACCCGATATTTTGCGTGGGGCCTTTGAAGAGGCCTTCGAGCTTTTTAGCGCGTGATTCACTTTTTTCCAATTGGTTCTTCGGCCCGCTGATTTCTTCAGTGAATGCAATACCTCTAAAGCAGGACGAAGCGGACATATCCGCGATGAGGAAGGTCCTCGACAGGCTCAAAAAAGGTGAGGGAGTCGGTCTTTTTCCGGAAGGGACCCGTACGTACGATGGCAAGATTGCGCCGTTGAAGCCGGGCCTCGGCCTTTTATGCCGGCGCGGAGCCGCGGCGGTTGTGCCGGTGGTGATTGACGGCGCCTTTGAGTGTTGGCCGAGACATAAGAAGCTGTTTTCGCCCGGCCCGATTTCGGTCTGCTACGGCAAAGCGATAACGCCTGAGCAGGCAAAGAACATGGGCGACAAAAAACTGGCGGAACTCTTAACCAACACCCTGCGCCAAATGCAAACGAACTGCCGAATAAAGCAGGGTAAAAAACCGTTCGACTATTGACTAATCAATATTGTAGCGCAGCGGAAATCCGGCCCCGTCTGATGGAATCATTTATCAATCTTATTCTTGGGTGGTGGTAATTAATTATGGCGAGAAAATTATAACAGTTGGGCCAAATCCCACAGCCAAAAAACTTTTCATTTTTGGCGTTTTTTTAAGTCGTGAAATATATAGCACTTATAGAAATTTCTTAAAAAAACCACATTTTTCATTTGACAAATAGTATCATTATTGCTACTATTTAGCTGTGGCAAGGATTGCTGAAATTCTCAATGGTATGCGAAAGAATCCCAAAGGAGTCCGGTTCAGGGAACTTTCTCAGGTGTGCGAACATTACTTTGGGCAGGCACGGCAGCGCAGAAGTAATCATCGCATTTACCCGATGCCCTGGGTAGGTGACCCACGAGTCAACATCCAGAACGACAAAGGTATGGCGAAAGCGTATCAGGTGAAACAGGTACTCAAAGCTATCAAGAGGTTGCAAAATGAAAATACTGCCAAAGATTAACCATTACGCATATCGAGTAATTTGGTCCGAGGATGATAACCAGCATGTGGGCTTATGCGCGGAGTTTCCGAGATTAAGCTATCTCGCTTCCACTCCAGAAAAAGCTATCCAGGGTATTCTTAAGGTTGTAGCTAATGTTGTAAAAGATATGGAAGCGAACGATGAATCTGTACCTAAGCCAATTTACTCACGACGGTATAGCGGCAAATTTGTGGTTCGAGTACCACCGGAGGTACATCGTCAGCTCGCACTTGAAGCTGCCGAAGAGGAAATCAGCCTAAATCGACTGGTCAGCGCGAAATTGTCTTCATAAAGTATCAGCAAGTTACGTTAAGTTAAGTTGTGTTGCAAGGTAAACGGGATGAGCATTTTTGTTTGTCCCGTTTTTTTTATCTTTATACTTGGCGGATTTAAGGCCCTGAATTAGTTCGGGGCCTTTGAGTGTTGGCCGAGGCATAAGAAGCTGTTTTCGTCAGGCCCGATTTCGGTCTGCTACGGCAAGCCGATAACGCCTGAGCAGGCAAAGAATATGGGCGACAAAAAACTGGCCAAACTCTTAACCAACACCCTGCGCCAAATGCAAACGAATTGCCGAGTAAAACAAGGCAAAAAACCGTATGACTATTGACTAATTCCCTTCATCCTGAGCGAAGCCGAAAGGCTAATCCCCCTTCACTCTGAGCGAAGCCGAAGGATAAAGGAATCTATTAGGAAGTTAATGTTAGTTTTCGCAAAGGAAGCCTTTGACCTTTTTTGTATAGGAATGTATATCCTGTCGGACTCTGTTCTTCTAAATTTGACAGTTTGTCAAATAGTTCGGGATTAATTTCTTTAAGTTTAAGAAAATCCGATTGAGTTTTATACGCACCGCACCAGCATTCACCCGAACAACCCAATTGTCGTACTGGATTTTCCGGCAAGTCGGCTGACTCAACATACCGTTCCACTCGTTTTTTTGTCCACCGGAAAATGGGGCTTACCGACAAACACTTAAAACTGGGATGATACCAGAGAGGTAAATATTTGGCTCGTAAATTTGATTCCTCGGCACGGATGCCATCAATTACAACTTTCCGTCCGGGGATTTTACCCAAAAAATCCTGAATTGGCTTGATTTTTAACTCTCTGCAGCACCAGCGAAACCGGAAACTTGGTATCCCCCAATCTTCCGCTAAGTCAAAAAAATCCCTTTCCGGGCGCACAATCGAAAGTCTAATACCGAGCTGACGACACACTTTTCGAACATACTTTGTCACTTCTGGAAAGCCAACCGTTGTATCGACATGAATAGCCCTCAAATCAGCCCCAGCTTCTTCTGCTACTCTTTTTGTATATACCAATGTTGCTAAACTATCTTTACCCCCGCTTGTTAGAACGAAACATTTAGCTCCGTTCAGAATCTTACGAAGATCACTCTTATAAACCTTGACTTCTGGCCGAATATATTCGGCCTCTTCTTCCTCAAGCC
>JAUWBX010000182.1 GCA_030609625.1 Phycisphaerae bacterium | reverse complement strand
GAATCTGATATTTCAGTCGTTGCGAATTCAGCAATGAGCATTATCGATTTTTGCTTAATATTCATAGGAGTAGCGACAGGCACAATTTCGAGCAAAGCCTTAAAGCCGGGCCCATTCTCAAACGATATTCGCGCCACACTGTCAGCCCTCGCTCGCTCAGAAAGCAGAAAATCTTTATCAAATCCCTCAAATTTCAGAGGCTTATATTGGTCCGCTGAATCCAGAAGCTGTTTTAGTATTTGTTTTTCTGTGAGTCTCATCAACATTTTCCTGAATAAGAGTTTTTTCCTATATAGGATATATCGTCATTTTACACAACTTTCCATAATTTTTGCAGCAATTTTTCAATTTCCTATATAGGAAAATCAGGTATATTAGGAAAAAACGCCATTATTGATGTTGAAAAAGGCCTTTTACACGAATAATCGAGATTTTTCACAATTCTGACCTTAATATCGTATTGTTGTGGTTTTTGATGGGCGGTTGTAGTTTACGAAGAAGTATCGCAGGGCGTCGATGTGGTGGTCGTATAGGCCGTCTTTTAGTGGTAATTCGTCGGCTGCGCCGCCAAACTGCGGATAATGATAGCACTCCATCGCCTCTATCAGGCGCTGGCATCTCGGCGAGATTATAAGCGTGCTTTGGCCGTCGCCAGAGCGAATCGACCGGCGGATAAGCTCAATGCCCTGCAGGATGCCGCTTCGTCTAAATCGTACAGCTATCCCCAGTGCCCGCAGCTCTCGAACGACACTTGTACCGGTAACGTCATTTACACCGGCGCCCGCCGGGTCGCAAAATGTAGCCGCCATCTGCTCTTCAGAAATGGGTGTTCGGCTCTTAATCTCGCCGGCGTGCACATCAATGGTTGCCCTGCTGCGGATATATTCATCTATTACTCGAACGGTGCCATCGCTATCAACCTGAATCCACAAACACACAAAAGGATTTACAAATCCAAAATCAAGTGCACGGTAAAGCGGAAGATTTGAGTCATAATCAATCGGTTGAACATGTATGGCTGGGTCGAACTCATTGAAGACTACATTCTCCAGCGAAGGTCTTTTGCAAAGCATCTCGGCCTCCCATCCGACCCTGCTGGCTCGACGCATCTGCGTTATGCAATCGTCGATTTTCAGGTAACCATTGGCTGCTTTAGCTTTACCCTGACAATCATCCCATAAAGGACACTGTGAGCAGTTCCTATCGGTACACTTTTCAATCACTTCCCATATACACCATTTGAAGATGGGCGTGCCGAACTGCGATGCAGAGGAAACTACTTTCTGCATCAAGCCGTAAGGCCGGTGCATTGTGCTGATTAGCTCCATAGCGGCTGTGAGATTTTCGGTGCTTTGCGTGGTGAACTTGGCGGCATTGAAAACATCCTCATCGAAAAGCTCAAGCTCATCACAACGGAGTTTTTGAATGTGCTGGCCTCGGACACTGGTTGCCGATTGCGTGAGGACTTCAACTGCTGAACCATTTGTAAAACGGCATTTCGCCTTGAGTGCAGGTTTGGCTAAAAACTGCTCGAAGCCGTTGCGTAGAAAGCCGGTCAGGTATTCGTACATCCTGCCGGCCTGCTCACCTGAGCCGCCGAGTATTCTGACCTGACAGTTCGGCTTAAAGACGCAGTCCATAAGTGTGGCGACGGCGGCCAGTTCAGTCTTGCCGCCGGCACGGTTGGCCCAGATTACCGCATCGGCATTTCCCGTCGCTCGTCGCTCGTGATTTGTGGCTCGCAGAGTGGGAAAGTCGGCGGAGAAGCTGTGCCATAGATAGTCCATCGGGCTGTTATGTTCGGAACAAATTCTTTTGTTGGGAATATCAATGCCGAGAAAGACCTTGACGTAATTTTTGAGGTTCCGCCTCGTGCTCGGCCGAGTTCGCCTAAGCTCAGCATAAACATGAGCCGCCTTTTCAATGTCGTTGGAAGTTTGAGAAAAAGTTTGTTCTGTCATTATATACCCCCTGATTTAAGTGTCAATTACAAATAGAGTGCAACGCCTCCATCCATAAAGGCATCTAACAAAATGACCTGGTCGTCACCCTGGGTTCTCCGCTGCAATTAGAATGACATATTCGGCACTTACTGATGTTTGCAAAATAAATGAAACTGTTGTGAAGGCCAGATGTACGAGAGAGTTGATGAGACCACCCCCAAACAAGTTTGAGGGTGCCACCCTGGGTTCCTTTCTTAATAACGCAAAGCTCCATAATAGCGATTTCTTGATACTCGCAGGCTCATAGTCTTTTTGATTAATCGAAAAGACTATGAGCTTCTCCACAGAAACTGGGACGACAAATGGATGATAAATGTCAGATAAGGCTGTTGTTCTTTACTCCACCAGCAGGTAACGTTCGATGCGGGGTTCCAAATGTATTGTAAGACCTTCCTGTAATTGTCTGCCTGTGTATATTTTTTTCGCATTGTATATCAGGTCGTGAACGGCATAGTGTTTTTCGCTTTCGGCGGTGAACCATTCGGGGAACTGATTGATTCGCGGCCAGTCAAGCGGCATCTTCATAATCGTTTGATGACGCGGGCTGTCAAAGATAATTTTTCCTTTCCAGTCCCTCTTAGTGCTGATACTTATTTTGAGGACATCGCCGTCCTGAACGGCCCCCAAAATGACATCCTTTCGCCAGGGACTAATAGTCAGGCCTTTTGTTTTCCAGAGACAGTACATAATTGTAGTTCTGGCGAAGTTGCCGTCCCCGTGCCATCCTTCGATGATGCCGTTGTTTTTTTGTATGCTCCACATAATCTTTATTTCGCCGTCCATCCATTGAGCGACCGAGGGGACAGGTTCACGATTGTAAAGGTTAATGGCACTTTCGATAGAATCCGCATAGTCGTCTGAGCCGCCCCATTTATACCGACGGTAGTTGTAGTAGTCATTAAGATTGATAAGCGCTTTGCGAACGGCCTGGTGGTAGGCCTCGGTCTTGTCTATGAGATACACTGTGTAATAGCCGTTGAGATTATAACCCCAGGTATCGGTCAGACCTTTTTCGTGCCAACCTGTTTTTGGATTGATGGCGTTGTAGAACAGCCCGTGCTCGTTTCGGCCGACCTGAAGGATGCGGTCGAGCATTTCGTAAAGAGGTTTTTGGTAGGCACGCTTTTTGGCTGGCATTGCAAAATGAACCGTCGCATACAGCTCGCACAGGCCCGAGAGAATTTCACAGCCGTGGTCGCGCAGTCTGACTGTGCTTTCATCCCTTGTTGGGTGGTGTCTGTCCAACAAATAATAGTCCCCGAGCCTAATGGCCCAATACAAGTATTTCTTTTCTCCGGTCATCCAGTATACGCGGGATAAGACCTGGAGCATTTCGCCGTTGATTTCCTGGCTGCGTGAGACGATTCTCCCGTAATTTGTTTCAACGGGTGCATGCTTCCACAAGTCGTCAAGTATGCTGAGCATACGTTTGGACCATGGGCTTGGGCCGAGCCATTCGGTGAGCGGCAGCAGGCCGTCTTTGATATATTCCGATGAGCCAAAGATGATACGAGGCAAATCGGGCTGTTGATACTGGAAGTCCTGCTTGGAAAAAGAGTATGTATCGGGCAGACTGTCGATACGGGATGTAAGTATGGTTTCGGCACGAAGCATATCGAGCATTCGGCCTTGGAAAAGAGACGGGTCGGTGATGGCTGCGGTAAGGACCATAAAAGGATAATTGTCTGCGGCGCTGTCCTGAGCGTTCCAGATGTCCTTGTCCCGGTCTAAATTTCTGGGTATGAGAAGGGTCTTAGAGTCGGCCTGCTGGAGCCAGCCCTTGACGAAATTTCGGCAGCGAACAAAACCTTCATTGGCGAGCCGGCCGTTCTCTGCGGCCCGCTCAAAAGCTTCATCGTTTGTTCCGTTGAGTTTTCCGACACCACGCCTTGCTAATTGTTTGAGCTTCGTTAAGTGGTTCTGATAAACGCCGCGCGGGTCAGTGTCATACTTTTTACACAACGAGGCAGCCATACCGATAAGCTCGCCCATCATACCGCAGGTGCGCATCACGCGGACCGTACCTAATGCCACGTGGGTAACGCTAATGCATCGACCGGCCATCATCAGATTCCGAATATTGCGTGAATACAGGCAGCGATACGGTATCGGATACGGCTTGATTTTTGGTTGCGTGCAGATGGCACGGAATTCTTCGCCCGGGAAATATTTGGAGTTTTTCGGGTCAGGGTAGTGCAGGTCTATCGACCAGGTGCTGGTTACAAAGGAGTCAGGGAATCTTTTTCGTTTCTGGATGTCCTGCTGCTGCAAGATACAATCGCCGAGCAGCCGGCGGGATTCACGTTTACCACCGATGTAGGCCACCCAGTCGAGCTTTCGTTTGGCGTATTTGTCTTTATTGCGACTGTGGTTTTTCTGAAAGGCCCAGTTGCCATAAATGGCCCGAAAGGCGTAATCGCGGATATACTCAAATTCGGTAATTTGGTTGCGAAGTAATCCGGTTTCCCAGTTCCATTCGCCTCTGGTGGCATGCTGGCAACTTTCCTCGGTGAACTGCAAAGCCCAAGGGCAATCCAGAAATCCTGTTGGCTTCTTGGTTTGTGCCGAATACCACATTACAGATGTGCCCATAGTCATACTGTCGGGCTTTTCCGGCGCCATAGATTCGCCGGTCTGGTTCCTGCCTTCGCGTCCCATACGATAATCGGCGCCGGCCAGATAGCCGATAGTACCATCGCCGGTGCAATCTGCAAACAACGGTGCGCGGAAACTTAACCGGCTGCCGTCTATGATGTGTTTGGCGATGACCGCAACGATGCTATCGCCCTGGGTCTGAACCTTGAACGCATGCATATTGACAAACAGATGAATATTTTTCTCCGCCTGTACGACTCTCATCTTCCTGTTGTCATCATAGAACGAGGCCGGCTGTGCATTTCCCTGGTGTCCGGAGTCGAGTTCCCTGACGATGTTGCCTATGGCCGGATAAGGCGGAAGGTTAATCTCGCCTCCAAGATGGACGCGGACTTCCGAGCTGTTGTTACCGCCCAGTACAGGACGGTTCTGTATAAGCGCTACCTGCAGTCCGAGTCTTGCCGCCGAGACGGCTGTGCAGGTTCCTGCTATTCCGCCGCCGACCACAACCAGGTCGAAATTTCCGGACTTCGGCGAGCTCAGTCGAGCCGCGTCCTTCGACTCATCGGGTAAGCCAACTGCCTTTCGGCGAAAGGCAGCCATTTGCTCACCGGCATTGGGCGGAGTAAAACTGACATCTGCTGTGAAAACAATTGCATCGCATCGGCCCTCAAAGCCGGTTAAATCGTGCAGCGCAACGGTGGTCTGCCTATTGGTTATCCGGACTGTTCCGCCGGCCTGCCAATGCCAGTTTGCCCCTTCTGTGCCAAAGATGGTTCTGAGCGTCCTACCGTTGACGAGCAGTTGGAACCTGCCCGGGGCACCCGGTGCCTTCCAGGGTGCTACCCAATCACGCGTGCGCACCCATACGCGGTATGTTCCGGTCGCCGGAAACGATACTGCCGTTGTGGCGTCCTTGACCGGCTGACCTA
>JAUWBX010000423.1 GCA_030609625.1 Phycisphaerae bacterium | reverse complement strand
GGTGTCTATTATCCATGCCATCTCAAGCTCAGGTACATCCACGGATGAAATTCCGCCTGCAATCGTAACGGTGCCCGGCTTCCAAAATCCCTTCAGCCGGCTTTTGCCATAACCGGAAACCATTGTGGATGTCGTTATATCAAAGCTGTAGCCTTTTTGTGTTTCCTCATCGAATCCAAATCTCGCATTAAGAGGTACTGATACAGCAACTTTCACCTCCCCGTTTGAAATCTTGCTATATTGCAGTGTTCCCGCCTGGAGATGAATACGCGGCATTTTGCCGGACGTGCCTTTAGGATGTTTGATTTTAAGTGCCGATAAATTCCACCAGCCCGTATCTATATCATATTGGGCGTTGAAGACAAAATCATTGACATCTATAATTTTCAGCCGGGGCCGCAGTAACAATAGGCTGCTTAGACTAAAACGGGCATATACTGTTTCTGCCTGGAGTATGACCTCATCGCCACTTCGCTTTTCGTAGGGACTGATTACAAGCTTTTTGATAAGGACCGAGCCGTTGGTACGGAAATTGACCGATTCGGTTTTTATCTTTGTGTTGGTCAGCTCGGCAATCTGTCCCAAGGCGACATGGCACAAAGCTCGGCCTGCAAGAATGAAAAAAAGCCATAGAAGAGCGGCCAGAATCAATACTTCCACAAGCCAGCGAATGACACCTTTGAGTTCCAAGTTTTGAATTTTGAGTCGGGCCATAGAGAACGCAAATAATTTTGAGGTTTGTAGCCGTAGGGTGGGGCTTGCCCCACCAAGATTCTGTTTGGTGGGCTAAAGCCCACCCTACGCCTTCCAACTAACCAGTATCTGTTGCGGAAAACGAAAACCGGCAATGTCATCCCTGCGAAAGCAGGGATCCAGGACGAAAAAGCTGGATTCCCGCCTGCGCGGGAATGACAAATATGGATACATACGCTTCTGACAGGCGTACTGTTTCGGCAACAGATACTACCAACTCTATTCGGCAATCAATCACCACTTCCTTTAATCGCCTTGTCCGCAATATCCCGACGGCAATAAGCACCGTCGAATTTTATTTTATCCACGGCCCTATACGCCCTTTCCTTTGCATCTCGGATTGTCTGTCCCAGGGCGGTTACGCCTAACACTCTTCCGCCGTTGGTAACAATATCCCCGTCCATATCTTTTGTGCCTGCGTGGAATACAATAACGTCTTCGAGCTGTTGGGTTTCTTCTATGCCGATTATTTTTTTTCCTTTTTCATAATCGCCCGGATAACCTCCTGAAGCCATCACCACACAAACCGCCGGCCTTCGGTCCCACTCAAGGGTAATCTGGTCTAATGTGCCGTCACAGACAGCCAGAAGGACTTCCAGCAAATCGCTTTTCAGCCGTGCAAGAATCGGCTGGGTTTCGGGGTCGCCAAAGCGCACGTTAAATTCCAGCACTCTCGGTCCGCCGCCTGTAATCATAATCCCTGCGTACAGGATGCCTTTGTATGGCGTGCCGTTTCGATTCATACCATCGACCACCGGCACAAAAATTTCACGCGTAATATGATTCATCATATCCTCAGTAACCACAGGTGCGGGACTGTAAGCGCCCATACCGCCGGTGTTGGGCCCGGTGTCACCGTCGCCGATGGGCTTATGGTCCTGCGAGGATTCCATAATATAGATATTCCGCCCGTCCACAAAGGCAAGTATCGATGCCTCTTCGCCGAGCAGTTTATCTTCGACGATGATTTTTTCACCAGCCTGGCCGAATACTTTGTCGCACATTATCTTTTCAGCAGCTAAGATTCCATCCGCAGGGTCATCACAGACAAAAACACCCTTGCCCTTCGCAAGGCCTGCGGCCTTTACCACGACCGGCTCGTCTCTGCTTGCGATGTATGCTCTGGCATCGCTGAATCTGTCGAATGTTCTGCCCTCAGCCGTGGAGACGGAGCTGGAGCGCATCAGTTGCTTTGCAAATGCCTTATCCGCTTCGAGTTGAGCGGCGCCGGCGCTTGGGCCGAATGCCTTTATGCCCGCAGCTTCAAACGCATCGACCAGACCCGCTGCAAGAGGGTCCTCCGGGCCGACCACCACAAGACCGACTTCATTCTGACGTGCAAAGTCCAGAAGCTCATCGGCATCATCGGCACCGATAGGAATATTCTGTCCACATTGTGCTGTGCCGGGATTGCCCGGTGCTATGTAAAGTTTGGTTAAGTCTTTCGATTGAGCCAATTTCCAGGCAATCGCATGCTCACGTCCGCCACTTCCAATTAAAAGTACATTCATCTGCCACCTAAATAATTGATTATTGATTATTTGATTTTCTTTTTTTCTATCCGCTAACAACCGTATGCAAACAAAAGTTTAACAGAGGCAGCGGGTCTGCTCAGGCCGCCACTTTAACTTTAGAGTAAGTAACTGGATGGTCTTATCTTTCTTCGCCCCACAGTTTAACGTCGTCGAATTGGCCGGTGTCGTCGAACGAGCCAACACCCACCCCGCCCCATTCGAAGCGATTGTCAACGGCAGTCATTATCGGTTCAGGCCCGTCGTCGAAGAAGACCTCAATTGTGCCCTCTTCAGCGTCGCGCACCAAGCGAACGGTGTGCCAGTTGTCGTCCCACTTTGTCCCCTCGGTTCGTGTCTTTGCAATCGAGACACGCGGTTCGGCATCAACAATAAATATCGAGTTCGCATGAGCATCGGATTGGTTGGCAATGTGCACGTAATAGAAATGCGACGGGCCCTGATGTCCGAAAATCAAGCACATATCCCGATGGCCATAGTCCTTCGTCGTAGAACGCATCTTCAACTCCAGCACAAAGCTGCCAACAACTACATGCCGAACAAGATTGATGTTAAAAGGCGAGCGGACTTGCGGCTCATAGTCGCTCTGTTTATACAGGGCTAACACCTTGCCGTCGTGTCCGGGTTCGATTTGCCACGCGGCCGGGTCGGTGGCCCGCCAGTCGCCAATCCTGCCGTCCTCAAAGTCCGCCTCGAACAACAACGGCATTTTCTTACCACCGCCTATTCCGACCAGTCCGTTACATCCTGCCGCCACAGCTAACAGCAGCAAAACAGCAGTTGCTTTCCAACAAATTACTGTTCTCATCGTAGGGTCTCCTTATTAATATAAGTCTTATTTTTTTCTTTTATTGATGTTTGAATATACAATGGAACAAACGTATTGTCACTCCTGCGTAAGCAGGAGTCCAGGAAACACTGATGAA
>JAUWBX010000036.1 GCA_030609625.1 Phycisphaerae bacterium | reverse complement strand
AATTTTCATCAGCTCTTCCAGCTCTTCCCACAGCCATTCTGCCCTGCCTTTTTCATCCGGCAAATCATCCACCATAACCGCCGCACCGGCCTCAACCAATTTACCTGCGTTCAGGTACTGATGCCTGTCCCTGTGATACGGATAGGGCATACAAATACTTGGCGTCCCTGCCGCCGCGAACTCGGCCACGCTGACCGCTCCACTTCTGCCGATGACCAAATCCGCAGCAGCCAACAGGTTCGCCATATCATCGAAATACCCTAAAACCTTATGCCCGATTTTAGCATCGCCATACTCGCTCTTAATTTTTTCGTAATTACTGACCCCCGCCAGATGAACTATCTGCCAGTTATCTGCAAAAGCATCCAACTTTTCCAGCAGCGAACATACCGCCCTGTTAATATTCTCCGAGCCGCTCGATGCGCCGGTTATCAGCAAAGTTTTTTTATCCTTCTCAAGCCCTAATTGTTCTATCGCCTTGTTCGGCTCCGGATTGCCAAAGCCGCTTCGCAGCGGACAGCCGACAACACTGACTTTCGCATTCTTGTGTGCAAAATATTGTGCCGTTTCCTCGAACTGTACAAAAATCTCATCCGCCCAGCGGCTTATTATTTTATTTGCACGCCCGGGCACAATATCAACATTCAAGAGCATAATGGGAACTTTACACTTATGTGACGCCAGACAGACCGGGCCGGAAACAAACCCGCCGACCCCTATCACCACAGCATCCTCACTTTTAACAATTACTTCTTTTGCAATCTTGTAGCTGGCCAAAAACGAATTGCAAAAACTGATTAGTTTACCAGGCCGAACGGAAAAACCTTTAGCCGCAAGCTGCGTATATTCGAAGCCGGTTTGCCCTAAGATTTGTTCATCTATATTGCGGCTGCTGCAGAAAAAATGTATCTTCGCCCCCGGCTGGATTTTGGCTATTTTGTCTGCCACAGCCACGGCGGGATATATATGTCCCCCTGTCCCACCGCCGGCAAAGAAAAAACATTTATCGCCCATAATTTGAGCCTCCCTGCGTAGCAATAAAGAGGACGGAAGACAGAGAACAGAACTGACTTCCGACTTCTGTTTTCTGATTTCTCTTATCCGAACCCGGCGATAAATGCAAGTGTTTTTCTTCCTTTTCACTTAGTCCCCGGCGCTGCTGGAGGTTTTATTTTGCCCCCGCGTTTTACCCCGTGTCTTTCGGGAAATCTGTGGTTGAAAAAAGTGCGAATTTTTCCAGAAAAATGCGAGAAAATGCCCATTTTTCAAATCACCGCCTTTTGCACTTATACTCTTGTAACTTAAGCACTTATGTAAATTTTATCGCAAAAGTCTGAAAAACTAAATGTCGAAAACGCAAGTGAATGTCCGCCTTCCGGCAGGTCCAATCCTGGGCGGACACCGAGGCACACCGGCACCCAAAATTCGGCCAAAACGCTTCAGCTTTCTTGTGCTCAGAAATTTTTGGCTATCACTATATATAGTATATTGCCTAATTTCCCCAGACAGACTTTTGCAACTGTCTCTGGTGTTAAAATGGGGCTGCTTCAAAAGCTGGTTTTTTAGTATTGGTAAGCCGGTTTTTGCCGCAAATTTGTATAACTTTAGGCTTTCGCAGCAGTTAGCTAAATAGCAAACTTTTCTAAAGTTTTCAGCCCTTTATTGTCGATACCAGTATTAGAAGGTTATTTTGGGCCTCATAAGGGATTAAGGGGACACACAAGATATAGTGGTTATTAGCTTTGAGGGAGGAAAGGGATGTTTTCGCCTCGAAGCTTGTCATGCAAGGTAGTCTGAATGCTCGATTTCGATTCCAGAAGCCGTTTTAAAGGTCAAAATCGCAAAGTGAATCCTGTCGAAGATAGCCTTGCTCCGGATAAGGATTTGATTATGGAGCAGATTCTTGAAAATCTCAACACTACGCCTATTGGCAAGGTGTTAAAAAAGATTGCTTCGCTGCCGGAGGTCCGCAAAGAGAAAGTGCTTGATGTCCGTCAGCAGCTTACAGAAGGTAAATACGAGTTCAACGAGCATTTGGATGTTGCTCTCGATAAGGTTCTTGAGGACCTTACCGCATAGGGAGGGCCGCTTTACGCCAAATCTGATAGATAATTGAGGGGCGGTTGAATCTCAATAGGTGTCTTCTCGGCAGAGTGTTTGCATTCGCTTTTTTTGTCTTTGGGTTCCAATTTTGCGAACTGCTGCAAAACGGAGTCACTTTCACTACGAGACTATTTCAGGAACTTCATCGTCCGGCTCATCCAGTTCGGCTGGTTTGTAGCCGGGCTGCTTTGATTTTTCCAGCTCTTCTTCGAAAGCGACGGTAACTTTTTCCTGAATTCTTTTTCTGCATTCCGTATTTATCGGATGGGCGATATCAGCGTGCAGCTTCATTCTGCCTTTGAAATCCTTTCTTGCCCTGTTTTCCTTAAGAGCCGCTCCGCAGTTGTTGCAGTATTTAGCTCTGAGATGGTTTTTGCCCCCGCACTTTTCGCAATGGTCGCTCATTTTCCTGGAGGGCATAGCGACGAAGTACCCATTCGTACCTTCGATGACCTTGATATCGCGAACCACAAACTCATTGTCCATCGTTATTGAGCAAAAAGCTTTTAACCTGTCATCTTTGTTGTTAATCAGCTTGACTCTGACCTCAGTGATTTCCATTTTCTTTGCCTCGCTTTAAAGTTTACCATCTATTGCTACTCACGATAATGCTTTTGCAGCCGACCTTTTCTTCAAGTTTGTGTTTGTATTGCCCGGCTATTTCTTCATCCCCACTCTCGATGAAGCAAAACATTGCTGAACCACTACCACTCAAGCAGCAAGGCCCGATACCCAGCGATTCAATTTTTGCTTTCAGTTCGGCAAGGCTTTCTACCAAACTGTAACAACTTATTTCCAGCATATTTGCGCACATCTTTACTACTAAATCAATTCTCTTTTTTGAGATATAGCTGTTTATTTGAGTGCTCAGCTTCTCGTAGAGGGGCTGATTGTGCTTGTAATTGGCGTAAACCTTTTTGGTGGAAACACTTACGTCAGGAAGTATCAAAAAAGCCAGAAAGTTGGATTTTTTTTCTAATTTTTCTATTTTTTCGCCTTTTCCCGTACAAAACGCCAAAGGCCCACCCAAAAAGAAAGCTACATCGCTGCCTAATCGAGGCGCCAGCTTGGCAAGTTGGCGATTAGGAAGTTGTAACTCCAGGTATTGGTTCAGTCCCATAAGAGTTGCCGCTGCGTCGCTGCTTGCCGAGCCAAGTCCTGAACCGGCGGGAATATTCTTTGTCAGGGTGATTTTAATATCAGCCCACTTGCCGCAACTATTCGAGAGAAGTTTGGCAGTCCGATAGACGAGATTTTCTTCTCCTGTGGGCGCCCAGTGTGGGCCTTGGCAGACGAGTTCGATGCCGGCTTTTAGGCCCGGCTCGATGAGAATCTCATCGTAGAAGTTGACCTTGGCCATTATCGTTTCTAATTCGTGGAAACCATCGGCACGTTGCCCGGCTACGAGCAGAGACAAATTGATTTTGGCAGGCGCTCTGACTAATAACCCGTCACCAACAGTTTCAAATTGTTCTTTATCAACCATAGTTCGTGGCCCGTGCCTCGTCGCTCGTGACCCGTTTAAGATACTGAATTTGCCCGTTGACAGTATAGCAGGTTGGCCTTATTCTGAACATGAAAATCAGGGGCAAGGGCACAAAGACATAGAGAATTGAGAAGTTGAGATTGCCGCGCTCGGCTTCGCCTCGCTCGCAATGACGAGAACAGTCGTATCAATCTTCGCCGAGGGCTTCTATGTCTGCCAGGTCTTTTTTTCTTCCTAAGGCTTTTTTATTAGCAAGGAATTCTTTACGGCCAAGGAAATAGACCGGTACATCACCATAAGTTCCCTCTACTTTGCCTGAGTAAGCCTGCTGCCAGGGGACATCCGTGAGTGAAGTGAGCAAATCTATACGAACAGGAGGGAAACCAAGCTGGATGACTTTGTCCGGCTGCTGGAAATCCGATTTGTCCAAATCTAAAGAACCGAAGCCGAATTCTTTAAGGGCGGCTAAAATGCTCTCGGCGTTTTTGGAGTCGGGTTTTACGAAGATATCGATGTCGCCGGTAAATCGCGGCGCACCATGGAACGCAAGTGCATATGCCCCGACAATAACATAATCCACATTATGAGCGTTTAACAACTCGAGCAGTTCTTTGAAGTTCGGCTGAATTTCCATAATAGCACCTTCTTAAATGCTCAACGGCTGAGATTCTCTCTTGCGGTGTCTTACTCAACCAGTAGTTCAGGTCATCCTTAACCTTACACCAATCCTGCAAATTACACTTTGTAACGACCTTCTCAATCATAGCAATATGATAAAACAATTGCCCTCCACAGTAAAGGATATTTTAGAATCGCTCATTGACAGTATAGCAGGTTGGCCTTATTCTGGAGATGAAGATTAGCCATAGAGAAAGTTAAAATGTGAGACTCGATTCTTGATGCTCGATACTCGTAAGAATTGTGAGTGGTGAGTTTCATATTGTCACGGCCGATCTTAAGAGAACAAAATAGATGAACGAATCGGAATCGAAAAATGAAAAACCAAAGGAGAAACGGAGGCTTGATCCTGAACTTCTTAAGAAAGGAATGAAATGCGATCTGGATCAGTACGAATTTCTCAAAGAGTGTTCAGAGAAGGGTGAGGAAGGAATAAAGAAATGGAACGAGTGGCGCAAAAACGCCCAGTGGGACTATTTGCGTAAGTATAGGGATGAAGACATTTATCTGGAAGGCGCCGATTTTTCCGAATGTTACCTTAAAGGAGCACTCCTAAGCACACGTACTACTGTGGGAGTTCGTGGAAAGGTTTATCTGAAGAAAACCATGTTTGTCGATGCTCATTTGGAAGGTTCGCACCTGAGTTTTGCTCATCTCGAAGGCGCGAATTTAAACGATGCGCATCTTGAGAATGCAAAATTATACAATGCCTACCTCCAAGGCGCCCACCTTAACAGGGCACACCTGGAAAATACTAATCTCCGTTTTGTTCATCTTGAAGATGCCAATCTTTGGTTTGCGCATCTTGAGGGAGCAGACCTTACGGGAAAATCCCATCTTCAAGGTGCGAATTTTCTTGCTGCTATGGTTAACCATGCCACATTAATTTGGAAGAGCGAAGTCAATCGTTATTGTAAAAATGAGCGTTATACTGATTTCAGTGCCGTAAACTTAGACAATGCAAGGGTACACCCGAGAACAAAACATCTTTTGGAATATAATATCCGGCGGATGAACTGGGAGTATTGGTATAAAGAACATCCGAGATTAAAATGGCTTGTGAAACTATTCTGGTGGATAAGTGATTATGGTATATCTACGAGTAGGATAGTATTTACTTTCTTTGGGCTGGCACTTATTTTTGCGAATATCTATTACCATTGGGGGAGAATAGCTCCGCCGGGAATTGTCAAGTATCTATTCGTTGACAGAAGTGGAATTGAAGTACAACCGTGGCTCGTTCCTTTAAGGACACTCTACTTTTCCATTGTAACTATGACAACATTGGGTTTTGGTGATATGTATGCTAATGCTCAAAGTATCTTAGGCCATTTATTGCTTATGTTGCAGGTGATTTTAGGTTATGTTCTATTAGGTGCGTTGGTTACTCGGTTTGCGGTATTGTTTACGGCCGGTGGGCCGGCAGGGAAGTTTGCAGATGAAAAAGGAGAAAAAGATGAAACAGAATAAAGGGCGAAGTAAAGAGGTTGGTACAAATATACCAGACGAGTTTCAGGAGGCTTTCGCAGCGGTCGTGGAGCTGACAGATGCATTCTGCGAACAGTACCTTGATGAGGACTACCGGCAACTCTGTGAGGAAATGGCCATGGTTATCTATCTCGGAGAGTTGCCGTCTCAAAGGGACAAGCCGGCCGGTTGGGCCGGCGGGATAGTTCACGCTGTTGGCTGGGTTAATTTTCTGCATGACCCCGATCGCAGCCCACATATGACATCGGCACAGTTGGCGGAAGGATTCGGCGTGTCACAGGGAACGATGATGGCGAAATCAAGAATCATCCGCGACAAGCTCGATATTACTACGTTGGACCCGGACTGGTGTACACCAGCTATGCTCGCGGACAACCCGCTGGTCTGGATGTTTGATGTCGGTGGATTTGTGATTGATATCCGCGACACCCCACGCCAGGTTCAGGAAGAGGCGTATCGGGAGGGACTGATACCTTTTATTCCTGCTGATAAGCAGGAGCCGGAACCCGAATCCGGCACAGGAACAAATATCATAGAATTTCCTTCTAAGCAGAGTAAGACTTCCAAACCAAAATCTGCCACGAAGCTGGGGGACGATGGGCCTAATTTATTTGAAGGATTGGAAAAATGAGTAGTGGCTACTACAGTTTTGCCTATTACAGGTAATCACATATTTCTTATTGTTTTTCTGTAATCTGCGTTTTTCTTTCGTAAGCTTTTTTATAGCTTCCCATCAGAACCACCAGCGATGCGCCCAGCAGGCACCAAAAGACCATAATAAGAACATATGACATCTGAAAAGATGTAGTTTCGATAATCTTTTTTACAGGGGTAGCTAAGGCACCAATTACAAGGCCAAGAAGAGTATAAAGCGTCCTGCATTTGTTTTTCTTAAAGAGGAATGATATAATTCTTGAAATAGTAAAAGCTCCCAGTACGGCACCTGCAGTAAATACCAGGAAATAACTTATATTATTTCGAATATCATTCAAAACATTAACCATAAACTCGTACAATCCCATAATTAATAATATAAAAGCACCTGAAATGCCCGGTAGAAACATGGCATTAACAGCACAGAAGCCCCCGAGAAGAACATATCCTAAACTTGGGTCTACAGTTAAAGGTACAAGCATTGAAGACAGAAGGCCTAATATCAATCCCAACAAACAAAACAGGACATTCTTTATATTGTGATTTTCAATATGTTCAAAGATTGTTTTTGAAGATGCTAAAATTAAGCCAATAAAGAAAGATAAAGTATATGCAATATATTCCCTCAGAAGGAACTTAATGATTCTTGAGCCTATTAAAAAGGCGCTCATAATTCCCAGCATCAGAATCAGCAGGAAAATCAAGTCTAATTTTTTAATGTCTTCTTTTAAGCGGTCACTTTTTCTGTTAATCGGATACGTGACAATATCGTAGATTAGTTTTGGTGAGAAACTTTTAACCGAATTTATTAATCGAGTATAAATCCCGGTTATAAAAGCAACAGTGCCCCCTGAAATGCCGGGTATTAAGTCACATACCCCCATTAAGAAACCTTTGAGAAATATTAGAATCTTATTTTTCATTTTCGTATTCTAACTGTAGTGTCCGCTCATAAGAAGTTGAAAGTTCCGTATTTTTTTTAGTTTTTCTGCAAAACAGAAGGTACATTGAAGTAATCAGTATAGGTTCTTCGATGTTTTACGTCTCTGACATATAAAGTCTGTACAGTTTCTGAAGTGTATCGGTCAATAGCTTTATAGGACTTCGTATCGCGTTGGCAGTGGGCCGGTCTGCAAGGTTTTTTATTGTGGCAGGGCTTATGGGCCGGAGGGCGAAAAAGTACAGTCCTTTATCGAAAAGTATTTTAATTGGTTATCGCCTGGTTTTGTGGTACTCTTGATTGATGGATTTCTTGTGATAAAATGGCTGCATTAAGTTCAAAAACTTTCAGTGGGATCGGGGGGCTAATACTGAATTGTAAGTATGGACGATAAGCAAAAACAGACACTTCTGAAAGTAGCTCGCGATACCGTTGAGGCGGTCATCAAGGGAGAGCCGACTGAGGTGCCTCAATCGGACGACCCTGAATTGAACGCCCCCTGCGGGTGCTTTGTAACATTGAAGAACCACGGGCGATTGCGAGGATGTATCGGCCAATTTATTTCTGAAAGCCCCTTGATTGAACTGGTCGCTGAGATGGCAAAGTCATCAGCTACCGGTGACCCGCGTTTCTTTGCCGACCCGATAACCGCCGGCGAACTGGGCCAATTGGATGTCGAGATATCGGTTCTCTCGCCGTTGCAGAGGACTGATGAGCCATTGAGTTTGCGATTAGGAGTTGACGGCATTTATATAAAAAAAGGGCATGCATCGGGCTGTTTTCTGCCTCAGGTTGCCACTGAGACCGGCTGGAGCAAGGAGAAATTTCTTTCATACTGCTGTGCACACAAAGCGGGCCTTGCCGCTGATGCCTGGCAAGAGCCGGAGACGGAAGTCTATTTGTTCACTGCTGATATATTCGGAGCGGACTTCAAAGACATATAGTTTTCTGCTTTTGTTACTTTTCGATTTCGTTGCCCACTACATAGCCGCCCCCTGCTCCAATGAGTCCTCCAACTACCAATCCTCCACCCCCACCTGTCACGGCCCCTATCACTGCACCGCCAATCCCCCCAATCGCGGCACCTGTTTGGGCACTGGTTGCGCACCCGTTCATAAGGAGAAAACATACGCAAAGAATTGCTAACGCCAAGACTATCGTTGACCTGCCTTTCATTTTATACCTCCATCTTGAACAATAATCCGGAATTTCACATATACACTAATAATCAATACAGCTAAGCCTACAGACTTGGTTAGGTTACCAGTTTCATCGTAAAATTGCAATTGTTTTGGACCTTTTCGTGTAATTTTTCTGTCATCTGAAATATCGCTTAGCGGAGTTTTCGGCTGACGCCTGACGAGAGCCGGAAACAGAAGTCTATCTGTTCACGGCTGATGTACTCGACGTGGAATTCAAGAACATATAGTTTTCGGTTGGACGTGTGGTTTCAAAAGTAAACAGCAAGCGGGACCATCCGGCCCCACTTGCTGTTTTTGTCCTAATCCTCTCTGTTATATAGCATAACCTATGAGGAATCTATTCCCTCGGCTGCGCTCGGGACAAGTTTAATAGACCCCTCGGCCTTGCTCGGAGTAACAATATACTACCGCCAACCTGCTTTTGTGCTACCGTCCGGCTGCCTCTGCTGCTGGCAGGAAGTTCTCCATCACCCAGTATT
This sequence comes from Phycisphaerae bacterium, assembly GCA_030609625.1. Taxonomy (GTDB): domain Bacteria; phylum Planctomycetota; class Phycisphaerae; order Sedimentisphaerales; family Anaerobacaceae; genus NIOZ-UU13. Next base: position 631 of record JAUWBX010000036.1, on the reverse strand, counting down.
GATATTTCTCATTGGAGACTCCAAAGGTAATCGCATCACCCGTGGGGGACCATTTTGGTAACCACGCCCAGACTTTCTCTCCCAGATTGGATATATCGGCGATTTGAAAGGGCTTGCCACCATCCGTAGCAACGCACCAGATCTCACGGTTGCCGGGTGTAAACACGATATGACGCCCGTCCAGAGACCAATCGAAGATATCGATGCCGAACTTGTCGTTTTTCAAGTGAAAAATTTCTCTGGTTTCCTTGCCGTCTATAGTTGTCGCCAGTATCCTTCGACCGGCTATATATGCGACCGAACGGCCATCCGGTGCAAAGACAGGATTCCCGGCTCCTTTATGTTCCCGTTCCTCCCGTGAAGTTATCCTCCGCGGTTTTCCGTCTTCAATGTTCACGACGTAAACATTGGATTTGGATCCGTAAGCGATGGTTTTGCTGTCCGGTGACCACGTGGGAGAGGCCCATACTGTTTCCAGCGGCACCAGTAGCTTTACTTCACCAGTCTTGACCGTAATTAGAAAGACCCCTGCTCTTTTCTCTGTGTCCCAGCCTGGGAAAGCAATCAGTTTTCCATCCGGCGACCAGGACATTCGACCTGCGCATCCAATCTCAGCTAATGATAACTTTCG
>JAUWBX010000493.1 GCA_030609625.1 Phycisphaerae bacterium | reverse complement strand
ATTTTCGCCGATGAGCCGGAAATTGTAATGGCTGACCGGCGATATGGTTTCATATCTGGTGCCTGTCAGGAGACTATCAAGAGCACGGTCGAATCGCGTCATAGCACCAGCGATATGATAGATGCTGTAGTAACAAATCGCATCCTGGGGCTGCCGATATTTCTGATATTGATGTATTTAGTCTTTTTTTTGACATTTAAGATAGGTGAATATCCGATGGGCTGGCTCGAGCAGTTTTTCGGCTGGGCTGGTAAAACGATAGTCGGCTTTTGGCCGATGGGCAGCGAAAGCTGGCTCTTGTCTCTTTTGGTTGATGGCGTTATAGGCGGAGTAGGGGGGGTGCTTGTGTTCCTGCCCAATATTTTGTTGCTATTCTTGGCGATCGCGCTTCTTGAGGATTCAGGCTATATGGCCAGGGCGGCATTTATTATGGACAGCATCATGCACAAAATTGGGCTGCACGGCAAAAGCTTTATACCGATGCTTATCGGTTTCGGATGTTCTTTGCCGGCCATAATGGGCACACGAATACTCGAAAACAGACGCAACAGGTTTACGACAATAATGGTAATACCATTGATGAGCTGCGGCGCAAAGCTGACGATTTATGCGCTGATAATACCAGCTTTCTTCCCGGAAAAATGGCGCGGGCCGATGCTCTGGTTTATTTATTTGATAGGAATTGTGCTGGCGATTATTTGTATTAAGGTTTTGCGATTGACGGTCTTTAAAGGCGAAACCACGCCGTTCGTTATGGAGCTGCCGCCTTATCGTATGCCCACCCTCAAATCCGTCTGTATTCACATGTGGCATAGAGGCTGGATGTATCTGAGAAAAGCAGGCACAATAATCCTTGCCATATCGATTATCCTCTGGGCCGCGATGAGTTATCCGAAACCGAGCGAACAGTCTTTGACAGGTTTGAGTACTGAGCAGGCAAGGCAGGTCGGATTAGAGCATTCCCTGGTTGGCCGATTAGGGCGAACCATAGAGCCGGCGTTGAAGCCGCTTGGCTTTGACTGGAAAATCGGAACGGCCCTTATCGGTGCAACCGCCGCCAAAGAGGTGTTTGTATCACAATTAGCAATAGTATTTGCGGTCGGTTCGCGACAAGCGGGGGACTCCGGCAGCGCTGAGCAAAGATCGCACAATTTACGGGAAAAATTGCAGGCAAACTATACTCCTTTAACAGGTTTTTGCATTATGTTGTTTTGCCTGATTACCACGCCCTGTGTGGCAACGGTCGCAATGACAAAACAGGAAACAAACTCCTGGGGCTGGGCACTGTTCCAATTCTTCGGGCTGACGGCTTTAGCTTATGTGATAACGCTCATCGTCTATCAAGTTGGCAGTTTAATGATAGGATGAGTCGAGAATGTAGATTTAAGTTATTATAGTTGCAGCAATTAAAAAATTTTTAGATTTTTTAGAAATTACACTTGACAATAATTAGGACTGCCGTAGAATTTTAGCCTATCCTAACTTTATAAAGGAGTAATTATGAATGCCGGTCGAGAATTAAGCGCGAGTCTCGAGGATTATTTAGAGGCGATATTCTGTATAATCGCAGCGAAAGGGGTAGCACACGCAAAGGATATCGCAAAAAGGTTGAGGGTGACGGCGTCTTCAGTGACCGGTGGGTTACAGGCCTTGGCCAAGAAAAATTACATAAGATATACACCTTACGAAGCTGTAACACTTACTTCTGAGGGAGAAAAGTTAGCCAAAGACGTGGTGCGGCGGCACCAGATACTAAAAGATTTTTTCACCAACGTGTTGGCAGTTGACGAGAAGCTTGCCAATGAGGGAGCCTGCAAAGTCGAGCATAGCATCCCACCTCCAATAGTAGAAAAACTGGTGAGCTTTATGGAATTTGTAGAAATATGTCCTCGTGGGGGACAACAGTTGGTAGATGGCTTTAGACATTACCACAAAACCGGCAGCAAAGAAAATTGTAAACGCTGTATCGTTCCATCTCTTGAAAAGCTTAAGAAGGGAAAATCAAAAACCAAAGGCAAAGCTAATATGACCCTTGCTGGCTTGAAGCCTAAGCAAAAGGCAGTGGTGATTAGAATTGAACGGCGGGGTCCTATTTCGAGGCGTTTAGCTGATATGGGTATAGGTCGAGGGGCACTGGTTGACGTAGAACGTGTGGCGCCATTGGGTGACCCCATCGTTGTTAAGGTGAAGGGATACCACCTGTCGTTAAGAAAGGAGGATGCCGCCGGTATAATAGTTTCCATAGATTGATTTTTTTTAGATTGAAAGTTAGGCGCAACTAATATATTAAGGCTTGCCTAATATTGTTGCGAGTGTGCGAAAGTCAGAAAGGAGGTGATGAATGATGGGCTAACGCAAATTTGTGGCGGCAATCTGAAGATGTATCTGAGTAGAAGCAAAAAGTAAATGTAT
>JAUWBX010000324.1 GCA_030609625.1 Phycisphaerae bacterium | reverse complement strand
GCGTGAAACTGGTACCCACGAAGAAGACAAACGTTAAGCCTCTGAAGTAGGATAGCGTGGAGTGGGCTTAGATGTAATTGCAAAAGTAAAAGCAGCTTATTTGATAGCTGGAATTAGAGAACAGAAAGGTGATAGAACGATGAAACGAACAAATCAACTCAACAGGCGTGAATTCTTAGCTGCGGCGGGTGCGGCGGTGAGCGTGCCGTATTTTATACCATCCGGTGTCTTGGCGGCGCCGGGCAGAATTGGGGCGAACGAACGAATAACTACCGCGCACATCGGTGTAGGTGGAAGGGGTGGCGGGCTTCTTCGGGAGATAAAAAGATTTCGTGAAGCCGGCGTTACTAACATTGCGGCGGTCTGCGACGTAGATGAAAATCGGCTTGCTCGGGCGGTTAAGGAAGCCGGCGCTGGAGTCGAACCTTATCACGACTATCGTTATATTCTCCAGCGCAAAGACATCGATGCAGTCGTTATCGGCACGCCGGACCATTGGCATGCGGTTCAGACCGTCCACGCCGCCGAATGCGGCAAGCACATCTATGTTGAAAAGCCGGCCTGCTGCACTATCGAGGAAGGCAAAGCAATGGTCGCTGCGTGCAATAAGAACAAAGTATTCGTGCAGGTCGGCTCGCAGGGCCGTTCGCAGCCGGAGGCCTATCTGGCACATCGGTACCTCGTCAACGGCAACATCGGCCACATCAGCCGGGTCGATTGCTTCCACTACCCCAGCCCGTCAGACAACAACCCGGTTCCGGACAGTGATCCGCCGCCTGAGCTGGACTGGGATATGTGGCTTGGCCCTCTGCGGTGGCGTCCGTACAACCGACGATACTGCCCCGGCTCGTTCCGGTGGTTCCTGGAGTCCGGCGGCGGGCAGATACGCGACCGTGGTGCCCACGTTATGAGTTGTGCGATGTGGTGGATGGGCGCCGACGGCACCGGACCTGTTACCGTCGAGGCAACCGGTACAGCACCGACCAAAGGTCTATACGACAGTGCCGTGTTGATGGATGTTACCTACACCTTCAAGAATCCCGATTGGATTCTCACCTGGCGGCAAATGCCCAACGACCAGTTACCCCCGGCTGAGCAGCGCAGGCCTGAGGAGCTTAACAGCGAAATCCGCAAGATATCCCGTCCCGGCTATGGCGCCATCTATCGCGGCGATAAAGGCGAGTTCATCCACTGGGGCGGCGACGGTGGTACGTGGGCCGAGAGAAAAGCCCGCCAGTGGAAGCCGCCAGCCGGTGCCAAGGATGTTTACGAAAGCCCGGGCCATATGGAGGACTGGTTCAATGGCATTAAAACCGGCAAAAAGACAATTATGAACATTGATGCTGCAGTGGGTGTGGCCAACTTGTGCGTTTTGGGTAATCTTTCCTATATTCTTGGTCGCAAGCTCGAGTGGGACCAGGCCAGGCAGGAGATAGTCGGTGACGAACAGGCACGGCGAATGATGTATAGGCCACAGCGTCACCCGTATCACTTGTAGGAGAAATAAGACTCAAGACTCAAGACACAAGACTCAAGACTCAAGGCCCAAGACTCAAGGCCCAAGACTTTGGTCTGTGCTTTTTAATCTTGAGTCTTTCAGAATGCGTTTTATTACGTTTGGGGGTCTTGTACGATTATTTCGGTTGGTCCGAGCAGCTTATATCGTATGCCTCGCCATACAATAGTTCTGCCAAAAGCTGAAGAGATGATAAAAAATAACAGCAGCAACGACCATATCCAACAGGCGAGGATGTCTGCGAGACAGGCGGTCCTCATTGCTCGGCACTCGTGGTGGAGCAATTTTTCAGCCGTTGCCTGTCGGAGTATCGCCCGGCCCAACTGATTTACAAAAAACACAACAGGTACTAAGGTGAAAAGTTCCAGGTTCCTGTGTTGAATCATTGCAGCGTAGATTGCCAGGCCGGCTGCTCCCCATATACCCAAAACTGAATATACACAACTACACAATCCAAACCACCAGGTCTTAGGTGCGTATATGCGAGTTATTAGAAATTGTCTGCGGCTGAACTCAAAGAGCTTTCGCCAGGTAGTGAACTCGTGCGAAGCTACCAGGCAGGCGGGAACGAAAGCTACTTTCATCCCGGCTTTTTTGGCGGCAGTGCTGAGTGATAAGTCATCGCTTAATGCTTTAGGCCAGATTTTGTCAAGTCCGAGGCGGCGGAAGACATCGACTCGGACAGCCATAGACCCGCCCCAGGCTTGATTGAAATGTGTGTTGCCGAGCAATTGAGCGACCTTGGCGTTCAATGCCGATAGGGCCAGAGTTGCCAGGTTGTTCTTTTTGGGAATAAACCAACGGTAACCCGTAGCGACGCCGTTCTTGGGTTGTCGAAGAGGATAAACTAAATGACTTAGCCAGTCGCTGCGGACACAGGCATCAGAATCGGCAAAGGCGAGGATGTCGATATCGTCGCTGATTCTTTCGTAGCAGTACAGGAGATTATGAATTTTTTGACTACAGGCTTGGCCCTTACCTGCAACAAATATCTGCACATCCTGGGCTTTTGAGGCTTGTCTGAGCTGTTTTTTTAGTTTGCACAGCTTGCTGTAGGCTGGGTCCGACTCATCGGCAACGACAAACCACAATAGGTAATTTTCATAATCCTGATTAAAAAACGAGGAGATATTTTCCTGAAAAGCTGACTCCAAACCTTTACACGGAACAATCAATACCGTTCGCGGTCGATACCACGAACGCTTTTTTTTGTATTTTGCCAGTGCATAGCGATAATTATTATACGTCTGGAGCAAAAAGAGTAATTGTGAGATAATTACTGCCAGTGCTATATAGTAGTACCAATCCATCATAAGAGATTCAAAATGTAAAATGTAAAATGTAAAATGCAAAATTGCAATCTTAAAGTGAGCTAAAGTGTCTAAAGTGACACTTACGTGTCATCCTGAGCGAAGCCGAAGGATCTGGCCAACAAAAAAAGAGATTCTTCGCTTCGCTCAGAATGACAGCTTTGCTGTCACTTTAGGCACTTTACACTTTAGTTCGAGCCGGGTCATTTTGCCGGAGCACTCATCCCTTTAATCGGGCCTGTATTTTTTGCATTTTGGTTTTGCGTTTTTCGCTTTTAGTTTTAAGTTTTCAGGATATAGAAGCTAAGGGTACTATGGAGTCGATTAGCTGCTCAATAGTATAAGATTTTGCCAGGTCGGTCGAAAGTAAACAGCCGTGATTGTGGTTAGAGGCGATAATTATCAGATTGTCACCGGCTTGACTCCATCCTTGCTCTTGTGGTTGGTGGCCGAGGATAAAGATGTCAACATCAAACAGCTTTGCCATTTTATCAAGCAGTGCCTGGCTGTGTTTTCTTCCCCAGGTTAAAAGGTAAGCTGAGCCTGGTCTGACCACATCGTTAATTTTTAGTTTTCTGTCCAGAATTTTCGGGTCGAATTTATCGACGGAACGGTCGCCCGGGAGCGAATGCGAGACCCATATTCTGTTGTCGCATCTGAGAGCTAATGGTTGTGAGAATAGAAATTGTTTTATCGCCAGTTCGACACTATCGCTGGCCTGCTGGAATTCTCGTTCGAGAGCCAGACGCATCGCGCGGTTCATTTCTTTGCCGTCCTTCATCACTTCGCTGTTGTTTATGAAAGCGGTATCGTGATTTCCCATAATAAGATGGACGCGGTCGGGAAAGGTTAATTTGTAGCGGACAGCGTCAAACAACAATTGATACGACAAACAGCCGCCCTGCGAATCTTCAGGTCCTCCGTGTATAATTTCCTGGAGAACTATATGTCTATCAGGATTGTTGGCCAAATCGGCAAAAGCAACTATTCTTTCGAAGTTTCGCCGATGTCCGTGAATATCGCCGGTTATAATCAAAGTGCCTTCAACGGGCAAATGGATCAAATTGTCCCGTCTAAACTTATCTGCATTGACGGCTTCAATGCCCTTGTTCAGTAAATCAACTATTGTTTGAGGCATTTTTATTATTCGTTTTTATCTTGCCCCCGAATATACTGTGTACCATCAGGTCCAGTCTCGACATAACGGTCATCATATTACGTGGACGCTGTGCGGGGTCGTCCTCGATACAGTCCATTACGAGTT
>JAUWBX010000447.1 GCA_030609625.1 Phycisphaerae bacterium | reverse complement strand
GGTGTGAACTATAAAGGGTTTCATCTTCAAAATGGCGGCCCTGATTTGTTCAGAGCTCAAGCCCTCCAGAGTCGGAGACCAGGCGTCAAAAGCAGCTTTGACATTCGGCAGATTGACTTCGCTGAGAAGCCAGTACATCATATCGTGGTGGACTGCGATATCGTGATGATTTTGTACGGCGAGGGTAACGCCGTGCTGGGCCGCTTTTTGGCCGGCGAGCTTTAATCCTTCGACGACCATAGCATATTGTTTGTCAAAAGGTACGCCGGGACGTTCGTAGCCGGTGAATATTCGCACCATGCCTGTCCCCAAATCACTCGCCAATTTGGCCAATTCTCCGACGTAGCAGGCCTGGATTTCCACATTAGGAATTCCAGCTTTATCAACCCCCGCTGTAAAATCCGTATATCCAGCCAGGCAGACTAACTCAAGGCCGAGCCTTTCGATTTTGCGCCGCAAGGCCTTTCGAGCAGCCGCATCGTAATCTAATGGAGAGACGTGAGGCTTTTTAGCCACTAACATCACGCCGTCAAATCCGAGCTGCTTGGCTTTGTTCAAAAACTCATCGACGCTCAGTCTGGCCTGTCCCCGCCAAAAACCGGCATAGCTGACAGAATGCAGACACGTCTTTACCTTAAAGTCCTTCGGATTGCCTGTCGGGGTCTTCTGCGAAAACGCCCTTTGAGAAGAGAACAACAATACAATCATCAAAACAAGACATAATTTACGCATGGCTAAACTCCTTATTAAATGCATCCAACAAAACTGTTTACCTGGCACCATTGCCTTTATGAGCTTCGCTCTTTATCATTCAGTATCGCTCATTAGCAACCCTCATTGCAAATGTGCGCTGTCTTTGCAGTCTTGCCAGAAAAGGCTTTTGCAAAATGACAAAACTTTGAAACAACCCTAAAAAGGTCTTGATTGTGCTGCGAATGGCCAATACTATATCGGCAAATCAATACTATGTCAAGGCGATTGTGGTTTTTACTATTGCATACGTAAGTGTTTATAACAAGGAGTTGCAATGGCTTCCATCATTGTAATGACAGGTGCCCAAAAAGGCAACTATTACCCACTCGGTCATCGGACAAATGTGGTCGGCAGGGATGAAGGACTTTTGATACAGATTCTTGATGAGCACATCTCCCGCAAACACATGCAGATAGGTTTCGACAAAGACAAGGGGCAGTATTATGCGCTCGATATGAAGAGTAAACACGGCGTATTTATCAACGGCAGCAAAATTGATAATGAAACGGCTTTAGCCGACTGCGACCAAATCCGTATCGGCCAGACCGACCTGCTGTTCACAGAAAAAGACTTCGCCGACGGTGAAAGCGCACTGTCCTACTACAAAAAAGTCGGGGAGCGAATCCGTCCTACAATTATTGATTGAGATATTCGGTATTGAATAATGCTACTCTGCGTAGTAGCGCGCTACGCAGCACGAGATTATTCTTCCTTCCTGGGCTTTAGCAAACCTTTAAGACCTTCGGTAATCCCCTTACCAATATCTTCCGTACCCTTGATAATCTCTTCGCCAATGCCTTCTCTACCTTCTATGATGCCCTTGCTCAGCCAAAAACGAAACTCGCCTGCCGGCGGTCAAGACCTAATTTCTTTACCAGTCCTTAAATAGTACCTGTTGCGGAAAACAAAAACCGACGATGTCGTCCCTGCCCCTGCTTTCGCAGGGATAAACTTGTCCCCGCGAAAGCGGGGAGCAGGTGTCCAGAGCGAAAAAGCTGGATTCCCGCCCATTCGGCTTCGCTCAGGGCAGGCTTTCTGCGGGAATGACAAATACTGTTTCCGCAACAGGAATTAAATACTTTGCCGGGTAATTTTTGCGCCGAGTGGATTTAGTCTCTCTTCGATTTTTTCGTAACCGCGGTCGATGTGATAGACCCTGCTGACAATAGTAGTTCCCTCAGCAGCCAACCCGGCCAAAACCAGTGCCGCCGATGCTCGCAGGTCCGAAGCCATTACCGGAGCAGCTATTAGTTTTTTTGCGCCTGCTACAATAACAACCGGCCCTTCCTTTCGTAAATTTGCCGCCATTCGGTTTAATTCTGCAACGTGCATAAACCTGTCTGGAAAAACTTTTTCGATTATGACGCTGTTACCCTCGGCAAGTGATAAAAGAGCCATAAACTGAGCCTGCAAATCGGTGGGGAAACCGGGATATGGCTGAGTGGTAATATCGGCCGGTCTGATGGGGTCTCTGCGGGTAACGACACAACCATCACCTTGGGCATCAACCGTTACGCCGATATTCCTTAACCTGTCAACGACTGCCATCATATCGTCGAGCCGACAGTTTCGCAGATGCACTTCGCTTGCGGTTATGGCGGCGGCGACCATAAAGGTCCCAGCCTCGATTCTGTCCGGAATTACCTCAAACTCAACAGGCTGCAATTCTTTTACCCCTTCGATAATAAGTCGAGGTGAACCAATACCCGTTATCTTCGCACCCATTTTGTTCAAACAGTTTGCCAAATCCGTGACTTCCGGCTCACAGGCGGCCGATTCGATAACTGTACGACCTTTCGCTAATGTTGCAGCCATTAGCACATTTGCGGTCCCCAGGACGGTCGAGCCGAACGGCCCACCCATAAAAATATTTTTGCCTCTCAAACCATTCGGCGCTTCGGCGATGATATAGCCGTTTTTAAGATGGATTTGTGCGCCAAGCTCCCGCAGGCCCCTGATGTGGAGGTTGACCGGTCTGTCACCAATCGCGCATCCTCCGGGCATTGAAACCTCCGCTCTGCCGCATCTGGCCAATAGCGGGCCGAGTATGCAAATACCGGCTCGCATCCTGCGTACAATCTCATACTCGCCCACCGTATTATCAATCACCGTCGAGTCTATGCACAAATCACCGTCTATCCC
>JAUWBX010000460.1 GCA_030609625.1 Phycisphaerae bacterium | reverse complement strand
GAGGTCGCGTGGCTTGTCGGCATGACTTTGCCGTTTGACGAGCCGTTTTGACATGCATGAAGACGGTATAGATTAGCGGCTTGAAGAGCAACTAAGGATTTGTACTATTTCGGGGCTTATATCGAATGATTCGGTATAAGCCCCCTTTTTATAATGATAATTGATTATTTTGAGGATTGCCTCGCCCCTTCGGCTTTGCTCAGGGCAAGCTTACCGGCAACGGCTAAAGAGGTAAACCTGACCTCCGGCAGGCAAGCCCTAAATATTTTTATGGTGTTTGCTCTTGCCTGCCGGCGAGCAGGGTCCACCTTATGCGGATTCCAGCTTGCCTGCCGGCGAGCAGGCTTTTTTCTTTTCTGTGTCTGTTTTCTGTGTTAGACTACGTAATGAATAATGAATAAACAACAAGGAATATCGAATTTCAAACTAAATACACTGCGGCGACTAAATCCGCCGCGGCGGATAAACGTGGCGGGGATGAGATTTCATTTCATCGGGGCAGGTGGTATCGGGATGAGCGGTCTGGCACAGCTTCTGATTAAAAATAAGGCGATTGTGGCCGGGTCTGACCAAACCCCAAGCGATGTTATCGACGGACTTCGCCAAACGGGGGCTGATATAAAAATCGGCCACCGGGCCAGGAACCTCGGTCTGGGAACGAATGCGGTCATTATCTCGGCGGCGATAAAAGAAAATAATCCGGAACTGAAATTAGCACGGGAGCGAGGATACAAAATCTATAAATACGCTCAAATGTTAGGGGAGTTAATGGACTGCTATGAGGGTATCGCTATAAGCGGGACCCACGGCAAAAGCACAACGAGCGGATGGCTTATCTATGTGCTCAAACAAGCCGGCCTCGAACCAAACTTTATCATCGGGGCCAGAATTAGTCAACTGGGCAGCTCTTCGGGCGCGGCGGACAGTAAATATTTCGTGGCGGAGGCCTGCGAATACGATAGAAGCTTTCTGAACTTGAAGCCGAAAATTGCCTGCATATTGAATATCGAGCAGGACCATCTGGATTACTATAAGAATGAGGATGAAATAGTCGAGGCGTTTGGTGAATTCGCTCTTGGTGTGAAACCGGATGGCGGGGTGATTGCCAACGGGAATGATGCAAATGTGGCAAAAGTAATCTCGATGCTCGATGCTCGATGCTCGACGAGAATCCAGAATCAAGTATCCAGAATCAAGGTAGAGACTTTTGGGCTCGATGAAAATTGTAATTTTTACGCTAAGAATATCTCGCTAAATGACGGACTTTATGCCTTTGACGTTTATCATAACGGTAAATTGTTAGGAGCGACTCGGATTTCGGTCCCAGGGACGCACAATATTCTAAACGCATTAGCGGTTGTGGCTATGGCGGTTAGTGCGGGGCTGGAGCACGAGCAGGTACTTGAATTGCTGCCGGGCTTTACCGGCATCGAGCGTCGGCTGATGTTAAAGGGGCAGTTCGGCGAGATTACAGTTATTGACGACTACGCTCACCACCCGACGGAAATAAGGGCATCGCTTGCGGCGATACGGCAAAGGTATCGGCCGAGACGAATCTGGTGCGTTTTTCAGCCGCACCAGTACAGCAGAACAAGATTTTTGCTTGATGATTTCGCCGAAAGCTTTAAGCTTGCCGATATAACTATTGTGCCGGAGATTTATTTCGTCCGGGATTCTCAGTCGACCCAAAAAGAGGTTAACGCCCAGATACTTGTCGGAAGAATGCGAGCCAATGGGACTGAGGCGTTATTTATCGATGGTTTCGGGGCCATTTGCGATTACTTAGAAAGCAATGTAACCGCCGGTGATGTAGTAGTTACTATGGGCGCAGGCGATATTTGGAAGGTAGCAGATGAATATATTTCGCGGCTTAGAAGAAATAGTTAAGACCGATTATCCGCTGGGCAAGCGGACGTGGTACGGGCTTGGGGGGCCTGCTGATTATTTTATCAGGCCGAAAACCGTCAAACAACTCAAAGAAGTTGTCCGGCGGTGCGACGAAAACAATGTCCGGATTTACGTGATGGGTTTCGGCTCCAACCTGTTAATCAGTGACGAGGGTTTGCGGGCGGCAGTGATAAAGCTTGAGTCAGAGCAATTTGCACAGATAGAGTTCGAGGGTGAGGAGATTACCGCCTGGGCGGGGGTGGAATTGAGCAAGCTGGTTTTAACGTGTGTGAAAAAGGGACTTTCAGGCATCGAGGCACTGACAGGGATACCGGGTTCCGTCGGCGGAGCTGTGAAAATGAATGCAGGGGGCAACTTTGGAGATTTTGGGGCAGTTGTAGAAACCGTTACGCTGATGGACAACGAGGGCAACGTTTTTGAAAAGAGTAAACCGGAACTGGTATTCGACTACCGCCGAACAAATATCACGGCAAAGTTCATTCTAAACGCCCGGTTGAAACTTAACAAGGCTGACTCAGAGCAAATCATACGGACGGTACAAGAAAACTGGATTTATAAAAAGAATAATCAGCCTCTGAATACGAAGAATTCCGGCTGTATATTCAAGAATCCAAGAGGTGTTTCGGCTGGCGCTTTGATTGACAGGGCCGGTCTAAAAGGGCTGCAAATCGGCGGAGCTGTGGTCAGTGAGAAACATGCAAATTTCGTAATCGCCGAAAAAGGGTGCACAAGCCGTGACGTCATGAGACTAATAGAGGCCGTAAAACAGAGGGTTAAAGAACAGTTTGACATCGAGCTGGAACTTGAAATTGAGGTCTGGTAAATGGTGAGTGGAATAAGTGAACTAAAGTGAGCTAAAGTGA
>JAUWBX010000172.1 GCA_030609625.1 Phycisphaerae bacterium | reverse complement strand
ATGTATTTCACGGCAGCGATCTTAGCAACGGTGTTGACCAGACCACACTCACGCTGGCAATAGGTCTCATGAATATGGGGGCAACCCCTCATGCCATTGTTCCCAAGAAGGGAATGATCATTGAGGCACTGAATGAAAGCGGTATTGCCTGGCATTTGTTACCTCTGTCTTGTTGCAGCGGTCCCGCATGGCGGGCGCAACTGCGCTATCTCCAGCAGTCTGGGGAGCGCGCTACACAATTGGAATCCCTGATGAACAATGAGAAATTTGATGTTGTTCACCTCAATACCGGCCACCTTCTTGATGCTGCGCTGGCTGCGGCCAGTGCCAGGATACCCGTAATTTGGCATATTCATGGCCCGTTCGAGATCGATTACCAGCGATATGCCGATTTTCTCAGCCCGGAAGGGTATGCGTGGATCCTCGAAGCGCTGGGGAGTCAGGTAATTGCGGTATCTGATGAAATCCGAGATGGCTTACTCCGTTATCTGCCCCCCGAACGGGTTCATACCGTTTACAACGGGATCGATGTGGAAGGCATTGTCCGACGAGCAAGGCAAGGAAATACCAACATTCGTGACGAATTGGGCCTGTCCGAAAACGCCCGTTTGGTGCTTGGAGTTGGCAGGATTTCAGAGCAGAAAGACTTTGCTGCCTTTGTTCGAGTGGCGCAACACGTGGCAAAAAAACATCCTCTTGCCTATTTTGCCATTGCAGGGCCGCCTCAGAAAGAGCGGCTTGCCAAAGACCTTGAGATGCAGATTCAGACCCTTGGTCTCAAGCGCCGCGTATTTCTCCTGGGTCGCCGAAACGATGTTCCCAGGCTGATGGCTGACAGTGACGTACTACTGTCCACTTCCATTTATGAGGGACATCCGCTGGCTGTATTGGAAATGATGACACTGGGACGACCGGTTGTTGCTATGGCTTGTATTGGTATGCACGACTGCATCAGGGACGGCGTTGACGGTCTGCTGGTACCGCCTGGAGATGTGAAAGCAGCGGGTTCAGCAGTCCTGCGGGTGCTCGACGATCCCAGTCTGGCGCGAAGACTTGGCACAGCAGGAAGGCAGATTATTGAGCAGCGATTCACCAGCCGAAGCTATGCACAACGGTTTTTGGAAATCACGAGCCAAGCCGTGGAATATGGTCCCTCCCGCGTTGCCCCCGGGACGATCGACCTAATAAGAGGACTGCTCAGCGAAATCGGACATGCAAACAGATATATCAAAGAAATGGAAGCACAAAAAGGCTTGCAGGCTCGGGTTGCCCAGTGGGCACACACGGCCTTGGCCTTGCTAAAGAAACATCAAGCATAATCTGGAACTCGATATTGGTACATTAAGGAACGAAAGAGCAAAGAGAATGGATAAGCAAAGAATTAAGCATTTTATAACGAAGCAGAGATGTGTTCCGTGGCGAGTGGCTAACGCATATGACAACTGGGTTGAAAAACGCGTAAGACCATTTTCTCATCGACTGTATATGATCCTGAAATACCATAGGGTTAATCTAAACACGCAAGAGTACTGGGACAAAATATGGGGTACGGAGGACGCGTGTTTGACAAGAAATTATGAGAAGATGTTTAGTCAAATCGTAGAAATCACACCCGAGAGAAGTCGAGTTCTTGACGTGGGATGCGGTCCGGGCTTACTGCTTCAAAGGTTAAGAGACGCCAAAAGATGTATCCCATATGGTCTTGATATCTCCAAGAAAGCGATATCTGCGCTTAATCGAGCCGGGATTGAAGGAAAAGTGGCAAAATTGCCGAAATTTCCATTTCCGGACAATTTCTTCGATGTCGTGATTGCAACAGAAGTACTTGAACATGTCACATCTCCTTCAAAAACCGTTAAAACAATGTGCAGGAAATTAAGGGACGGAGGTCTTCTAATAGTATCGGTTCCTGATGATACGCTCTATCCGGAAGATGAATTGGAGCACCTGCATATATTTGACGAGAAAAAACTCAGTGGGTTGTTGGAACCCTATGTAAGAGTGCGCGGAACTCACAGGGGCTATTATTTTGACGACAAGCCGGAAAAGTACGTCATAATATACGGGGAAAAGGGCTAAGAATGTTGTAACTACTCAGGGCACGTGAACCGTGAACCCTTGAACCCAACAACCTGAGTAGTTACGATACAGTGCTCTCAGTAAGAACTCAAATGAAGCCGGAGATGGTACATGTGGATTGACCCTTTATCTCGGAGACTTTTTAGGGGTGCAGGCAAGATACCAGCCAGTGAAGGGCGCGGACCGATAGTGCTAATGTATCACTCCATCGAAGCAGACGGTAAAAGGCCCTCCAATATCTGGTCAATACCAGTAAAAAACTTCAAGGAGCAGTTGCAACTTCTCAGAACTCGAGGGTGGCACACAGCCAGGGTTTCCGATCTTGAGAGGGCTGAGAAGTTACCCCTGCGAACGGTCGTAATTACTTTTGACGATGGTTACGCAAACAATTTTGAAAACGGCTTTGAACTCCTTTTGGAGCAAGGTATGTGCGCAACTTGGTTTATCGTAACCAGAGATATCGGCAAGCGGTCCGGTTGGACAGATCCAAAACTACCGGGTTGGACCATATTGAGTAAGACTCAGCTCAGGCAGATGGCTGCAGCGGGTATGGAAATCGGGGCGCATACGCGCACTCATTCGCATTTGCCGGAACTTGATCCGCCAACAATACGGGATGAAGTTTTGGGCTCCAGGAAAGACCTTGAAGATATCCTCGGACTGCCGGTAACAAGTTTTGCCTACCCTTATGGGCAGTATAATCAGGACGGTATCACGGCAGTGCGAAAAGCTGGTTACCGGGTTGCCTGCTCTACCCGTACAGGTTGGTTCGGTAGTGATCCGGACTTATTACAGGTTCGCCGTATTGCCGTATTTTCTCACGACAGTCTCGCAACATTTGCCCGCAAACTGGCCTTTGCGGACAATGAGGTGGGGTGGTGGAAAATGGCCAAATATGCTGCGAGACGGGTAAGAAGCCGACTTTTTGACAAAAGATTTTTGGGTACCAATAACTGAACCTGTCTTTTTGAAGAAATAAGCCATTGGAAAAGATCTCGATAATTATGCCCTGTTTCAATGCGGCGGCCCATATACTCCGCGGCGTGTCCAGTGCTCTTGCCCAGACAATCGCAGATATTGAACTTATCGTCGTTAACGATGGTTCGACGGACGAAAGCCTGCAAATCTTGAAGACTATCAAGGACTCCAGGCTCAAGATCATCAACCAGCCCAACCGAGGAGTCAGCGCCGCCCGCAACCGGGGGATCGAAAAGGCCAGAGGCGATTGCATTGCCTTTTTGGACACGGATGACACGTGGCGTTCTACATGCCTTGAGAAATTATATTCCGCTTTAAAATCTTGTCCCACTGCCGCCTTGAGCTACTGCGGGTGGCAGAATTTGGGACTTCCGGGCGGGAAGTGGAAACCATACATCCCGCCAGATTATGAAGGCCCAGCCAAGTTAGAGACGTTACTTTGGACATGCCCCTGGCCGATTCACGCAGTGTTGACCCGCAGAGGACTCATTCTCGAAGCAGGAGGATTTGATGAAAGTCTTTCGAATGCTGAAGATTATCAGTTGTGGTTAAGAATTGCCAGTCGATATGAGGTTGCAAGGGTTCCTGAAGTATTGGCTTTCTACCATTTTCATGAAGGCCCTCAGGCTACCAAAAACAAGGCAAAGGCAGCCAGAGATAATTGGCTGGTAAAAAAGGAATTCCTTCGTACATACCCGGAATTAGCGGACCATCTGGGGCGAACCCGTATCCGACGACTGATCCACGGAATGTTGCTGAAACGGGGCTATGAATGCTATTGGGCCAGGGACTTAGACAGTGCTCGCAGAATATTTCGCCTGGTCATGAGCGCCGGTTATGGAAAGTTAAACGACTGGAAATATATGCTCCCGGCGCTGTTGCCGCTGTCGCTTCATAAAAATTTGATTTGCTCGCTGGAAAGAAAGGGACAGACAGTTCCATGAAAACGATGACCGTTGCGGTATGTACATACAATAGAGCCGATCGGCTGCCCACGCTGATTAAAGCCCTGCGTCGACAGAAGTGTCCGATCTTTTGTGAAATTCTGGTAGTTGACAACAACAGCAGTGACGATACGCAAGAGGTGCTTCGCGAACTCGCCCAACTTGAAGGCACTTCCCTTCGGTTTGTCAGGGAAACTAAACAGGGTATTGTTCACGCCCGTAATCGAGCAATAGATGAGTCAAGAAACAGCGCTTATTTGGTCTTTATTGATGATGATGAACTACCCGGGCCAAGCTGGCTCAATGCCGCAGTAGATGCGCTGGATAGGGAAGAAGCGGAATGCGTTGGCGGCGAAATTCGGGTATCTCTATCGGTTGCCGAGCGGCCCTCCTGGCTTGAGGAAGAATTGCTCCCATTTCTGGGTGAAGTTAAGCACAGTGCTGAGCCTTTTTGGGTTACGGATCGCTCCACTCCTGTATGGAGCGGAAATATCGCCTTTAGGCTTTCCCTTTTTGCAGATGGGTTACGCTTCGATAGCCGGTACAACCGTCAGGGACATGCCGTTGGTGGGGGGGAAGACGCCATAATGCTCGATCTACTTTTGAAACGGAGGGTACGCATCCGCTACCGACCCGATATGGTTATTGATCACTTCGTAGATGCATGGAAACTCAGGAGGGGTTATTTCCTCAAACTTCATTACAATTCCGGCTGGAAAATGGGGCGTTGGGAACTTCCGGATTACCCCCACACGGTTTGCGGGTTACCACCTTTTATGGTTGCGCAAGCTTTACGGCAATGGGTCAATGCCCTGTCTTTATTTCTGCGGAGCAAGTCCGGTGTTTTGCGGCAGACCATGAATGGGGCTCATGCATTAGGAATGATCGCAGGGCGAATTCATGGTTGGGTCGGGAAAGACAATAAGAAAAACTTATGGTGGTAGCGGTATGAATACTTTCAATGACTGTAAACCTATTTTTATCGTGGGGGCGCCGCGTTCCGGCACCACTTTGCTGCAATATATGCTCCGCTCCCATCCCAGTATTTCCATGCCAACAGGGGAATCTCATTTCATGATTCCTCTTTACAGAAATGCAGATAAATTCGGCGATTTGCATCAGCTCGAAAATGTACGTCAAGTGCTTCAGGAGATGTATCGCATAAGCGCCAATTTTTTGGAGACTGACCTCCATGGAATGCGTTTTGATATCGAGACTCTGTCAAGAGAGTTACGGGCTCAAGGGCGTGACACTATCCCGAAGATTATCGCGGGCCTGTTTGAAAAAAATGCCTGCGGTGAGGGTAAGGCACGCTGGGGCGATAAGACACCTTATTATATATTGCACATGCGAGCAATCAAGGACATGTTTCCTGCTGCTCAGATTATACACTTGATACGGGACGGACGGGACTGCGCCCTATCAATGCTTAGTCGTAAATATGATCTTGATATTTATAACACTTATCATGCCGCAAAACATTGGCAACAGTACGTGGAAACCGGCCAGGCAATTGGCCACGAATTAGGTTCCGATGTTTACTATGAAATTCGTTATGAAGATATTCTGGCTGATCCAGTTGTGGCAATGAAGAAGATCTGCGTTTTTTTAGAGGAGGAATACAACGACTCCCTTGTCAATTTTAACAAATCAAGTGAGCCCGGAAAG
>JAUWBX010000292.1 GCA_030609625.1 Phycisphaerae bacterium | reverse complement strand
AAAAAGCCTTTAGCCCTGAGCGAAGCCGAAGGGGAGGAACCACCTGATACACTCGGCAAATATGAGCTTGCACTTGGCGATAACCACGTACTGTCTTTAGACGGAAAAATCGACCGGCTTGATATTACAGAGGTTGATGGTGAAAAGATTGCGATTGTTTTCGATTATAAGCGAAGGGATATGCCGTTTAGCTGGTCGAAATTTTACTACGGCCTGGATGTGCAGTTGCCGCTCTATATGTTGGCTATTCGTAATGCAGCCGGCTCAAAAACTAAAGATGTGGCAGGTGCATTTTATATGCCGGTCGAAGTAAGCCCCCAAAGAGCAACCCTCGATGAAATATCTAAAAAAACGGATATTTTCAATTATAAAGCAAAGGGGATATTCAACGGGAGATTTTTCCAGCTATTAGACAGCGCAGCAAGTTCGGGTTGGAGCAAATTTTACAGTTTTCGTATTACCTCCAAGGACGAACAATATGGAAACTACGGCATAAGTGCGGCGTTAAAACCGGACGATTTTGAGAAAGTGCTTCGGTTTACAGAACAAAAGATAGTTAAACTGGTTCAGGAAATTCTCTCCGGTGGAATTGACGTCAGGCCGTATCGTTTGAGTGACAAATCACCCTGCAGCTATTGTGAGTATAACTCTGTCTGCCGATTCGATTGGCAGATAAACGACTACAATGTTTTGGTATCGCTTGGCAAGGCCGAGGTTATTGAAAAGATGGGGGTGGTTGATGGCTGAAAAAAAGATTAAGTGGACCGACCAGCAGAAACGGGCAATTAAGGCCCGCGGCAGTGATGTTCTTGTGACCGCCTCAGCCGGCACGGGAAAAACCGCTGTCCTCTCAGGCCGATGTGTCAATATCATCTCCGACAAATCTGATGTCCGGAACATACTCGTATTGACCTTTACCGAAGCTGCCGCCGAGCAGATGCGCTCGCGAATCGCCGAGCAATTAAGGGGTGCGTTCCTGGAAAAACCGGACAGCCATCTTCGCTACCAGCTTATGCTGCTCCAGGGTGCCGATATCAGTACGATACATTCGTTTTGCAAACGGCTTATCACGGAGCATTTTTATAAACTCGGCCTGGACCCGACCTTCAGTGTGATTGACAGCAACGAACAGAAGCTGCTCAAAGCAGAGGCCCTCGAAAAAACCATCGACTGGGCCTGGCAGCAGAGCAACCTCCAGGCGGCTCTCGAACAGCTTTTGTATCGGCGGGACCTTCGTACAAATGACGGTTTTCTTGCAAAGATAATAGACCTTAGCAATTTTCTGGACGGCGTGGTTTCACGACAAAACTGGTACGAAAGGGCGGCTCGACTTGCAGAAGTCGCCAATCCATTTGTCTCCGGACTTGGCGAAAAGCAGAAACAAATCATTACTGATAAATTGCAGGACATTCTTAATCAGCTTCAACACGCCCAGCAACTTGCCGAAAGCGAGGCTGTCGCCGACCAGACCAAATGGCTCCGGAATACTCATATTAAGCCGGTTGCACAATGTATCGAATTTATAAAGTCCGGCCAGTGGGACAAATGCGCCGAGGCGATAAGGAATTTTGACAAGCCCAAAACATATAAGCCCAAAGGCCTGTCCGAAACGATTGCAGGATTGCTGCAGAAGACAGCTAAAAAGGCGGTGGATGACTTCAAAGGGCTTTCACAACTTGCAATGATAAATCCCGATTACCTCGACAGGCTCAGCGGCTCGGTTGGATTGCAGACCAGGGTGCTCATTGAGCTTGTTAAGAAATTTGACGGGTTGTACAGCCACGCCAAGCAGGCGCTCAACTGTCTGGATTTTGCCGACCTTGAACATTACGCATTGAAGCTTTTGACCGAAGAAGATTCTACAGAGGACGGGCCGTTACCATCAGAGACGGCTTTGGCACTTAGGCAGAGATACAAATACATATTTGTCGATGAATATCAGGACATCAATTCCGTCCAGCAGCGGATACTCCGGATGCTTAGTTCCGGCGGAAATATCCTCGAAGTCGGCGATGTCAAACAAAGTATTTATGCCTTTCGAGGAGCTCAGCCGGATATTTTTCTCGAACAGTTGAAGCTCGCCCGCCGTGGCGGGCTGGCATCGGCTGAGGCTGAAAATGCGCCGAATGGTTTACGTGTTGACCTCAACGTTAATTTCCGCTCTGCCAAAGGAATCCTCGATTTTGTCAACAGGATATTTTCACGCATAATGACGCCTTCTTTTACGAAGATTGACTATGACGAGTCGGCCCAGTTAAAGCCGGCACAGGACACGGGGCACGGGGCACGAGACACGGGGCACGTAATTGAGTTCCATATACTTGACGAAGACGAGGGACGAGAGACGCCAGACGAGGGACGAGTCGTAACTTCGCGCCAATGTCAGGCTGCGATGATTGCCCGGCGTATCAGGCAAATGGTCGGGGCCGATACGGGTAAGCCCGAGTTTCAAATATACGACAAACAGCAGGACACCTTCCGGGATGTCCAGTATCGTGACATTGTTGTACTGATGCGTTCGTTGGCTAAAAAGGCCAACGATTACGTCGAAGTGCTCCGGTTGGCCGGCGTGCCTGTCAGTTGCCAGGCCACAGCGGGGTATTTCCAGGCAACTGAAATCAGCGATGTATTGTGCCTGCTGAAGGTCCTGGACAATCCTCAGCGCGATATCGAATTGGCCGCCGTGTTGCGAAGCCCGTTTTTCAAAGTCAGTGACACCGAACTGGCAAAGATAAAAATATACAACAGAACAGCTCAGCAGCACGGAAATTACTATGACTGCTTGCTCCAGTACTGTAGCTCTGGTACGGATGCAAAACTTGCGGCCAAGCTCAAAGGAATAATTGCTCAGATTGAGCAGTGGCGGACAATCGCCCGACGGGGCAATCTCGCGGATTTGGTCTGGCAGGTCTATCGCGAAACCGGTTTTTTGTCATTTGTTTCGGCTCTACCCAACGGCCAGGCACGCAGAGCCAACCTTCTCAAGCTCCACGACAGGGCAATCCAGTTTGAGGGCTTTGTTAGCAGTGCCAGCATACCTTCATTGACTCGCTTTGTCGAATTTATCGAAAAGCTTCAGGAAGCAGGCCAGGATTGGTCCCCTGCCGAGCCACAGGCCTCTGCAGGTAATGCCGTTCGCATTTTGAGCGTCCATAAAAGCAAAGGACTTGAATTTCCGGTCGTCTTTTTGGCGGAGCTGGATAGTACATTCAACAAAAAAGACGTCCAAGCCGATATTCTCACCTGTGCCGACGATACATTAGGTCTGCAAATCATCGACCGCCAATCGAACAGCAAACTAAGCTCACTTGCACACGAGGTCATCGCAGAGCAAAAACTCTCAACCGGTTTGGCAGAAGAAATGCGTATCCTTTACGTTGCGACAACACGGGCCAGAGAACGACTCGTTCTGACCGCTTCACAAAAACAGAAAATGTGCAGCCAGATTATCTCAAGTGGTTTTTTCTTTGGCCCCGAACTAATTCCCGACTGGCAGCTCCGCTCCTGCCGCAGCTCTTTAGAGTGGGTACTCTATGCCCTTTCCGACCAGAAAAGTTTACACAGTGCTTTTGGGACCGGCCTTGCTGAACTTGCCCTTAATGACGATTTATTCAGCCTAAAACTTTATGACCAGCCGCAATTAAAACAACTCTCAGAGTATGTCATCAAATTAAAGACCGACAGAAGTTTAGCCCCGCCACCTGTGGGCGGGGTTCGTTTAGCCCCCACCCCTGCGGTGGGGGTTAGAAAACTTGCCCAGGTAAAAGAATCATTGGCCTGGCGATATCGTTTTGGTGATGCATACATTCTGCCTGCGAAAACTTCGGTAACACAATTGACCCATCGCAGCGATGAATACATAAAATTCGATTATTCCCGGGCATTGGACCGTCAACCGAGCGCTCTTGTATCTGCCGAGCCTGCTTTGACCAAACTGGTTGAACCGCGGCTGCTCGGCACAGCCGCACACCTTGTAATATCCCAGCTTGATTTAGCCAAGCCTGTAACCGAAGAAGCTATCGAAAAGACGAAAGACAAACTTTTAGCCGACAATGCTATAACCGCTTCTGTTATCAGCCATATCGATAAAGAAGCAATACTGAAATTTTTCGACAGTGACCTCGGCAGAATGGTTTTCGATACCGAAAATACCATTTTCCGTGAATGGCCCTTCACTTTCGCTCTACCAGCGTGGCACGGTCATCCTGACCGTGTTTTCTGGGACAAGATGTCCCAGCCACGGTCACACTTCACGAGCGACGAAGTAATAATTGTTCAGGGCATAATTGATATGCTGATTCGCACACCGCAGGGCCTGGTCATTATAGATTTCAAAACCGATAATATAACCCCCGGCCAGGTCCGCGAACGAGCCGAGCTTTATCGCC
>JAUWBX010000157.1 GCA_030609625.1 Phycisphaerae bacterium | reverse complement strand
TACCGGCAGCAGGATTGAACCTGAGGGAATTTTGCCTCAAGGATAAATAATTGCTCACAAACTCACCGTCTTTGGAAAATGTGTCGTCGGCTGATTTCAGGGCCTTGATTAGCAGGGCCGCATTCGGGTCTTTGTTGATTTCCCGCCAGCCGACAGGTGCTTCGGCAAGTGCATCGAAATACGGGTTGTCCGCAGAGCCAAGCAGCGGTTCCATCGCCAAGGCCAATTGCAGTTTGTAGTATTTGTGTGCGTCGTCTGATACGCCGCCTATTTTGTGCTGGAATATTCTGCCGAGTTCGCGATAAAGCGTAATACTCTTTGGATTCAGTCGGATTCCGTCGTCTCGGAGCAGCTCGTAGCCGTTTTTGACCCACTGCCATCTTTGGTCCGGCTGGGTTGCAGGTATGGCCACCGAGATATTATAAGCCATATTCCAGGCCTGGAACTCCCAGACCGATGCGAACCGAGGCTGCAATGTGGTTATCCATTCTGCAAGCTGCTTTGCGTCGAAGAACTGGCCTTCCTCTTTTAGCTTGTCCGCCCGCATCCATAAAATATCTACAACCAGACCACGAAAAGCCCCCATCGCAACCGTTGCAAATGCCAGTGAAGGCGGCGCATTTTCAAGCGGCTCATTGCTTATGAGTTTCATTTCCTGGCGCTGTGAGTTTATGTAATCGAGCTGCATACCGGCGCCGATAAGCAAACCGACCGCAAGAACAATACAAACAAACCAGATTATTTTGTCGCGCAAACGCATTCTCAGTACTCGATTCGTGGCATGGCCTTCGAGGCCGTGATTCAATCACGGGCAAGATGCCCGTGCCACATTAGACTATAATTTTTGCTATTTCCCGATAACTAAAAATTAGTAATGCAAGAAGCAATAATAAAAATGCTTTAATACAAACCATAACAGCGGCGCATCTGGCCAATAAGGACCAGCTCAACAATCGCGCAGGAACCAGGAACTTTGTAGGATTAAATTTATCAAACTTCGGCAAAAGTTGAATCACTAACTTAATGGTGTAAGAATAAATCACACTAATGTTTTCACTCATGAAGCTAAAGGATTCGATAACAAAACCACTGACGCATGCCGTGGAAAAAAGCACAAGGCAAAGCAGTATTGCCACAGGGAATGACAGGAAAGTTGAAGCTAATATTCCCAGGCACGCTAAGAAAATCAAACGAAACAGTATCAAAAGAACAACCCTTAGGAAATTGCCGGTGAAGGTATCGGCTTTATAAAGCACCTCTATACCGTCCGGCGGAAAGAATATGACCGTGTTATTTAGAGGGGCGTTCAGAAATGCGACAGCCAGATGGCCATGTTCGGGTACGACATCGGCGGGGACTGCTATTTCGTGAAAATTTCGGACCGAGTGTTTGTGGATACGGTCATAAATCGGAGTTTTACTTTCCGTGCCATATTTGATGTATTGATAGTCACCTGCAAACCATCTGCCATAGACCTGCATATCGGGCGGGTTTACCGCAACATCGTATTTGAATCTTATAAACATACTTTGGGCAAGAGGCTCAACGTTATCGAATTCCCAGACCAGCACCTGACCGACATCAGCGGCCCGTTTGGCAAGTTGTTTTTGCATGGTAAGCCTGGCGATGATTTCCTCACGCGAGATATTGTCAGGCAATTCGTTGCTTATTTCAAGTTTTTTGTAGGTATCCTCGACATCCCGGGAGACATCGACTGCGGGGACGGTTAAAGCGGCCCGTGCGGTGAAAAACTCGTTGTTGGCCTGGATACGTTCAGCCTCGGTTGTGTTGAGGAATTCCGGTGTGTAAATAGTAATTGTGTATATTATAACTGCAAACAAACTGAGCAAAATCACATCCAATAATATCACGCCGAGCAGTTTGCCCAAAAGAAACTCAAATCGGCGAATAGGCTTTGTGATAACCGTATATATCTGTTTTTGCTCAATATCGCTGGCTACCGAGTAAATTGAAATGATTATTGTGAGCAGGCAGAGCAAAAGACTGGTCAGCGAAAGACCGTAGCTGACAAAGGTCTGCAACCTGCCTTTCAATGTCCCGTCGCCTGTTGCTGAAAAACCCATAACGGGAAGCAGGACGAGCAGCAGGATTAGAAAAACAGCGGCGACTTTCATCCGTAAGGCCTGCTTTATAGTATTTGTGGCGATAGCCCAGATGCTATGCATCGCCTGCGTCTCCTGCCTGTAATTTGTCAGTTTGCTCTTCGTCCTCGCCTTGAGGCTTTGAGCGACCTGTGAGCTGGTCTAAAATATTTTTTTTGACCTGCTCCTGCAGCGCGGCTTTGGATTCGACCGGTTGTGTTGTAACTTTCTCGTCTCTAACAACGGGTTCAGGCTGTGACAATTCAGCAGAGCCGGTTAATTTACTTAGCAACTGTTCATCAGGTTGGGGCCCGGAACTTTCAACGGGGACGACCTTCTCTGTTGTTGCAGATTCCGGTGAACCCTCTTGCGATACCGGCGCAGTCCTCGGGACTCCTGACGGAGAGACGAGTTTATCGAGTATATCTTCGGCAACGGTTTGCCGTGTGAGAAAATCTCCGATTTTAGTAGTGCTGACTGCTCCGCTTGTGGTCTGGGCCTGCTGTTGAGCGGCTGCCACAGTCTTGATGAAAAATGTCTCGAGTTTATCCATCGGAGAAGTTACTACGCAATCGGCATCTTCGTTACGAATTAGCTGCTTTATCTTCTCAATGGCGGTATCGCTTATAGCGTCGGTAGTGATTTGCCTCTTATTTGTCTGCTGTAAGAGGTCTCTGACCTGGCCCTGGGTATGGATTTTACCGCCGTAGAGAATTGCGATTCTATCGCATACATCTTCGACGTCCGCAAGCAGATGGCTGCAAAGTAAAACTGTCTTGCCGCGTTCTGCAAGCTTCAGGACTAAATCCTTTATCTGCCTTGTTCCGATAGGGTCGAGTCCGGTTGTCGGCTCATCCAATATAAGTAAGTCGGGGTCGTTTATTAGTGCCTGTGCCAGGCCGATTCTTCGTGCCATACCTTTCGAAAACGTCCCAACGGGTCTGTTTGCTACGGCCATTAATCCGACCATATCGAGCAGGGCTTCGATACGCATTTTTCTCACCTTGGCCGGCAGACCAAATAATCTGCCGTAGAAATCCAGCGTTTCACGGGCGCTCAGATACCTGTAAAGATAGGACTCCTCAGGCAAAAAACCAATTCTGGAGTTGATTTTAGGGTCTGCTCCGTCACCGCCAAGGACCAGCGCCCTTCCCTTTGTCGGATAAAGTAATCCTAACAGCATCTTCAGGGTGGTTGTTTTGCCTGAGCCGTTGGGGCCTAAAAGGCCGAAGACTTCGTTGTAACGGACCTGCAAATTCAGGTCGTCCACAGCATAAACCTTGGCCCGTCCCCACCAGTCGGAAAAAATCTTGGTCAAAGAGAAAGTTTCAACAGCGTATTTCATAAACAGTTCAAAAAATAAAAGTCAAAAATAGCAATTCGGTACTACCACAATGCCTCTTATACTAAAGTGCCTAAAGTTTGGAGTGCCTAAAATGCCTAAAATATCCCGGCGCGCCGGGAACAGCAAATCAGGAAATCAGGGTGCAGTCCACAGGACACCTCACGGTGGATATAAGGGAATCCGGATACCAGGAAAAAAAACAAAGTTAACCTGATATCCTGGTAACCTGATAACCACTACCTGATGTCCTGATAACCACGTTGACTTTAGCTCACTTTAGTCACTTTAGTCACTTTAGTCACTTTAGTCACTTTAGCTCACTTTACACTTTTTATAGTTCGTGGTCGAGCTCCTCACCGTAGCGGACGAGTCGAGCACTGTTGAAGACGACAATCAGTGAGCCGGAAAAATGCAAGACCGCGGCATAGACCGCCGGCAGCCACCCCGCTGCTCCTGCCGTGTTGCCGAGAATGACAAATAATATTCCAAAGCCGAGATTCTGAGTAATAACTCTTCTTGTTTTTCGAGAAAGCCGGACAAGGAAAGGCAGCCGCCTCAAGTCGTCGCTCATCAGGGCAATCGACGCAGAATTTATAGCTACGTCGCTTCCGGCGGCACCCATAGCTATACCAAGGTCCCCCGCTGCCAAAGCAGGGGCATCGTTTATACCGTCGCCAACAACTACAACGGTATGCCCATCTTTTTTTATCTGCTCGACAATCGCTAATTTGTCCTGAGGCAAACAATGTGCCTTGAAATCGGTACAATTCAGCTCAGCAGCAACACGGCTGGCTACCTCATTCCGGTCGCCGGTAAGCATAGTTATTCTTTTTATGCCGATATCAAGCAGCTCCTTAACGGCTTGTTGGGCTTCGGGTCTGGTTTTGTCCTGCAGACCAATCCAGCCCATGCACTTTGAATCTTTCGCCACATAAAGGGTGCTAAAGCCCTGCTCCTCGTGCAGAGCAGGGTCGGAAACGTTACTTATATCTACGTTGTTTTCCTTGAGGAAGGTATCTCTTCCGACATAAATTGTAGCTGAATCGACCACTGCAGTTACGCCTTTACCCGGCGTCTCCTGAAATTTATCCGTTGCAGGTAAAGTAAGGTTTGCCTGCCTTGCCACATCCTGCAGAGCCCTTGCTGCCGGGTGTTTACTCATCTGCTCTGCAGAAACGGCTGCGGTCAATAAATCAGCCGGCTCGACACCCTCAGCAGGTGTTAGTTTGGTTACATACAGCCGACCGGTCGTGACCGTCCCCGTTTTGTCAAATACCATCGCCGTCATCTTGCCGGCAATCTCGAGGTCGGTGACATTCTTTATCAGAATACCAAGGCGGGCAGAAGCCGAAATCGCAGCCACCATTGCCGTCGGGGTCGCCAGAATCAACGCACACGGACACGAGACAACAAGCATCGTAATAGCCCTATCGATATCACGGGTGAAAAACCAAACTATACCGGCAATCATCAAAATCGTTGGTGTGTACCATTTAACATAGCGGTCGATTATCCGCATAATCGGTATCTTTGTCTGCTCTGCCTCTATAATCAGCGATTGGACCTTGCCGAGCGTTGTATCTTTGCCGGCCTTGGTTACGGTAATATCCAGCACGCCGGTTAGGTTGTTCGTACCGGCGAAGACCTGCATCCCCGGGACCTTATCGACGGGCAGAGATTCTCCTGTTATTGTTGCTTCATTGACGGAGCTAAGTCCTTTTACGACTTCGCCATCTGCCGGTATGTTATCACCGGGACGAGCACGGATGCAATCGCCGGGCTTGAGACTGCTGACTTTCACTTCTCTTTCAGACCCATCACTGTCGATGAGGTTTGCCTTTGTAGGTGTGAGCTTTATCAGGGATTCGATTGAGGCGCGGGCCCCGAGGGCGGTGCGCGTTTCAATAAGCTCGCTCAGGAGCATAAAGAACGCAACGATACCTGCGGTGGCGTAGTCCTGGGTGGTAAAGGCGGCGATTATGGCCAGAGCCACCAGTTCGTCCATATGCGCCTGCCCTTTAATAATGCCTTTAATTGCATGCAGGACGATGGGAGCACCGAGCAGTATAGCAGCGACCATTGCAAAAAACTCAGCGTTGAAACTGCCTCTACCGTAAATGAGTTTCGCAATACCGCTGTTTATCAGCAGCGTTCCGCCGACCAACGTCCCTAACATAGCCATACTTACGCGAATCTGCTTGCCGTGAGTGTGCTCGACGGCAATGTCGTCCTTAAGATGTAAATGTTCGTGAGCCATAATTTCGTATTTGTAGGATTTAGCTAATTCTCGGTTCTTAATCTTGCTGTGTCGTTTGCTCCTTGCTGGTTTTGGGTTTTAACGATGGGTCCCTGTTCAGCAGGATTCTAAATTCCGTGCCCTTGGCACCTTCGGTTGTTTGGATAATAAATTTCTCATCTGCATTGCTAAATATACGTTCTAC